>CAZYFG010000023.1:0-2795 GCA_964646835.1 uncultured Eubacteriales bacterium
AGAAGCGCTCGAGGACCGGGAGGTGAGAAGGTGCGAGAGATGGGCGTAGAAGCAAACGAAAGGGGCCCGGATGCCGGAGGACTCCCGAAGATCGAGGCCCAGGGGTTTTCCTTCTTCTACGGCAAGGTTCAGGCCCTAAAGTCGCTGGATTTAGCGGTTCCCGAGAACTCGCTCCTCACCATAATGGGGCCGACGGCGAGCGGGAAGACGACCTTTCTCAAGTCGCTGAACAGGCTGAACGACCGTGTCCAGGGGACCGCCCACACCGGTTCGCTCCGTCTCGGCGGGCAAGACGTCTACGACAAGGATGTCGATGTGGCAAGTCTCAGGAGGCGCGTCGGGATGGTCTTTGCTCAGCCGGTGCCGCTCCCTATGTCCATCTACGAGAACGTCGCCTTCGGGCCGAGGAAGCGGGGCGTTTCATCTGGGAAACGCCTTGACGAAATCGTGGAGAAAGCCCTGATCTCCGCCGCCATCTGGGATGAGGTCAAGGACCGCCTCGACTCGCCTGCCCAGAACCTCTCAGGGGGCCAGCAGCAGAGGCTCTCTCTGGCCAGGGTGCTGGCCGTCGAGCCCGAGGTCATTCTGCTGGACGAGCCTACCTCGGGGCTTGACCCGATCTCGACCCTGAGGATAGAGGAGCTTCTCAGGGACTTGTCGCAGCGCTACACCGTCATCCTGGTGACACACAACCCGGTGCAGGCTGCGAGAGTACAGGGTGAAGTAGCTTTCTTCTATATGGGTGAGCTGGTCGAAAAGGGGCCGGCCGCCTCCATGTTTATCCGTCCCAAGGATAAGCGCACCGAGGACTACATAACCGGCAAGTTCGGTTAGCGCCCCGGCGGATCGTGTAGCCCGGCGGACGGTGATGACCGGCGTGGTTGGTAGATGGGTGCGATGGTGGGCGTGGTGGTATGAAGAAAAAAGGTGACCTCAAAGACGTGATGCCCGAAGCGAAGCTGAGTGCCAGGGGCTTCAAACTCTACTACGGTGAGTTCATGGCCCTCAAAGGCATCGATGTCACGTTTCCCGACAAGAGCATCACCGCGATCATCGGTCCGTCCGGTTGCGGCAAGTCCACCTTTCTCCGCAGCCTGAACCGGATGAACGACCTCATCGAGGGAGTCAGGGTCGCCGGAGAGATCGTGTACGCGGGCACCAATATCTACGCCCCGTCTGTCGACTTGACATGGCTCAGGTCCAGGATCGGGATGGTGTTTCAGCGCCCCGTAGCCTTTCCGCTCTCCATCTACGACAACGTTGCCTGCGCTCCCAGGGTCCAGGGCATAAGGAAGCGGAGCGAGCTGGACCAGATAGTCGAGCGAAGCCTCCGGGGCGTCGGGCTTTGGGATGACGTGAAAGACGACCTCAGGAAGTCCGCCCTCGGGCTATCCCTGGGAAACCAGCAGAAACTGTGCATCGCCCGGGCGATCTCCACCAGCCCCGACGTCATTCTCCTGGATGAGCCGGCTTCGGCGCTGGACCCCATCGCAACCCTTAAGCTTGAGGACCTCATGTGGACTCTTCGTGAGGAGTATTGCCTCGTGATCGTCACCCACAACATGCAGCAGGCATCCAGGGCATCGGATTACACGATTTTCATGCTGGGCGGCGAGATTGTTGAGATGGGTGAGACCAGGCAGGTCTTCACCAATCCGAGAGACCCAAGGACAGAGAAATACGTGACAGGGAAATTGGTCTAGGAGCGGAGAACCTAGGTTCTGAAAGGACGGGACCGAAATGTTCAATCCCCGACGGATCTTCGACACCCAGCTCTCGAAACTCGAGGAAGACCTTCTGGCCATGGGCCGGGAAGCCGAGGCCATGCTGGGGGACTCGCTGAAAGCCCTGAAAGAGGGAGATACCGCTCTGGCAGACAGGACGATCGCCCGGGATGACGTGGTCGACAAGTACAGGTTCGACATCGAGGCCAGGGCAATGGAGATCATAGCCACCCAGCAGCCTGCCGCGCGGGATCTCAGGCGGGTGTTCGCGGCGTTGTCCATCGCCAGCGATGTGGAGCGGGTCGGCGATTACTCGGTAGACATCTGCAAGACCGCCAAGCGCCTGGCCGCCAAACCGCTGTTCAAGCCCCTTGTCGACATCCCGAGGATGGAGCGTATGGTTGTGCAGATGCTCAGGGAGAGCCTGGAGGGTTTTGTGTCGCGGGACCTGGCCCTTATCGAGAAGATGATCCGCGACGATGACGAGGTCGACCACCTTTACCGCTACCTCCACGACGAGCTGTGCGACTTCATGAAAAAGGACCCGGAGCTTGTGGACCAGGCCGTCCAGCTCTTGCTCATCGCCCGCTACTTGGAGCGGGTTGCCGATCACATCACCAACATCGGCGAGAGGGTATTCTACGTTGAAACGGGAGAACTAAGAGAACTCCACGAGTAGGTGTAAGCGGTTCCCGTGGGATGGTAGTATACGTAGGACGTCAGAGAAGAGCCAATGAGTGGGGAGGAGAAGTCCGTGGGAAGAGGAGAGCCGTCGGGGCACACGACTCCCGAGGAGAGGGAGCGCGGCGAGCGGTTCTTGGCCGCCTACCACTTTATTGAGCAGTCACTCAGGAAGATGAGCGGTGACGGCGTCCGGGAAAGCTTCAGGCATCTCTTGGACGACGTGGCCAAAGAAAGTGCTGTCGTCCGGAGGTACAAGGACGATTTGGGGGAGTTCGGCGAACTCAGGAACGCCATCGTCCATGAGAGGGTAAGCCCCGACTACCTTATCGCAGTGCCCCTCGCCGAGACGGTCGAGAAGATCGAGGAAATAGCCCGACTCCTCTCAAA
>CAZYFG010000023.1:2805-10891 GCA_964646835.1 uncultured Eubacteriales bacterium
CTTTGGTGTATCCCGAATTCCGGCGGGAAGTAGTGGTGTTCTCGCCTTCCGACTCGTTAGGACAGGTGCTGGAGGTCATGCACCGGAGAGGGTTCACCCAGTTCCCAGTGTACGAGGGCGGAGTCTACAGGGGCCTTCTGACCGACGGAGGTATCGCCCGCTGGGTAGCGGACCGGGTGGCAAGGGGAGCGGGGACGGCTCCAGTTGGTGAAGCCCTGTCGGGCGTCACAGTGGGTGAGGTCCTATCTTCCGAGAAAAACCCCGGAAGGGCCCGGTTTGTGAGCAAGCGTGCCACGGTCTACGAGGTGGAGGAGATCTTCAGGGAGAACTCGAAGCGCGAGAGGTGGCGGGTCGCGGCAGTCCTCATAACCGAGAACGGAAAGGCCGACGAGGAACTCTTGGGGATCATCACTCCCTCAGACCTTCTCTCATTCCCTGCCTAGGAGGAAGCATGACTACGACGATTTACCTTATCGGGCACAGGAACCCCGACACGGACTCCATCGCTTCGCCCATCGCCTATGCCCACCTAAAGAATGAGACCGAGCCGGGCGCGGAGCACATCCCCACAAGGCTGGGGCCTCCCAATCGCGAGACCCAGTTCGTGCTGGACTACTTCCGCGTAGAAGCTCCAATGTATATCGAAAATGTCTACACGCAGGTCAAAGACCTTTCCTTTGATGAAGCGACCAACATCCGTGAGGACGCGTCCATGCGGTCGGCATGGGACTTGATGTCGGAGACGGGGTTCAAGAGCCTCACCGTCGTGGACGGCAGGGGCAAACTCATCGGCATCGTCACGCTGGGCGACATAGCCGAGGCCTATCTAGCGTCGGGCGGCAGCCTCACGAGGGGGCGGGTGCCTGCGCGGAACATCGTGGGCGCCTTGGACGGAGACCTGTTGGTAAAGGGCAAGGAGGAGTTTCAAGGAGCCGTAGAGGTTTTCTCCCAAGGCCGGGCGGGCTTTGAGGACGGCTCCGCCGTAGACTCTTCCGAGGTCTGCGAAAGGGATGACGTCCCGCGCGCGCAGGGAGTCCTCCTTATTGCGGGCAAGGGCTACATAGGGCCGCAGGTCATGGAGACGCCGGGACTGGAAGTCGTCGTTCTGACCCATGAGGCGCCTGTCTTTCCGGAGCTCCTCGCCGAGGCGAAAAAGAGGGGCATCACGGTGATCAGGACGCCTTTCGGGATCTACGAGACCACAAGGCGCGTAAGCCAGAGCGAACCCGTTTCTCACATCATGACCACCACCGACCTTATCGCCTTCTCCCTTGAGGAGCAGGTGGATGACATCAAGGAGACCATGCTCCGTTACAAGTATAGGTACTTCCCCGTCCTGGACGACGAGGGACGTCCTGTGGGCAAGATCGCCAGGCGTCATGTCATCGACTATACGGGCAAGAACGTGATCCTCGTTGACCACAATGAGAAGTCCCAGTCGGTCGAGGGAATCGAGGAAGCCCGGATCCTGGAGATCATCGACCACCACCGGGTCGGCTCCATCGAGACGGGAGAACCCATCGTGTTCATCAACCGCCCTCTGGGCTGCACGGCGACCATCGTGGACGAGCTCTACCGCCGGCGCGACGTGACGCCGCCCAAGCCCATCGCGGGGCTGATGCTCGCCGCCATACTATCGGACACTCTGGCATTCAAGTCTCCCACCTGCACTGAGGAGGACGTGCGCGCCGCCCAACGTCTTGTGGAGATCGCCGGCGTCGACCTCGAAGAGTTCGTGAAGGGCATGTTCAGCGCGGGCACTTCCTTGGAAGGCAAGACCGAGGGAGAGATCTTCTTCGCCGACTTCAAGGAGTTCCAGATCCGAAACCTGAGGGTAGGGGTCAGCCAGGTGAACACGTACCACACCGACCTCGCTTCCCTGAGGAAAAGGCTAACGGAGTTCATGCGGCATTTGCAGGCGGATAGAGGCTATGACCTCTTGCTCCTCATGCTCACCGATATCATCGGCGAAGGTTCGGAGCTGGTGGTTGTAGGAAACCAGTCGGAGATAGTGGAGAGGGCATTCGGAGTAAGCCTGACAGAAGCAAAGCACCAAGATTGGATCCAGAAGGGTTTGGACGAACTGGACGGTTGTGAAGAGGAACTGGTCAACCTTATCACACAGGTGACCGAAGTGCCCGCGCCCAGCCACGACGAAGCCGAGCGGGGCAAGCTCATCGCGAAGATAATGCGGGACTACGGGTTTCCGGAGGTCCAGACGGACGAGGTAGGCAACGTCCTGGGCTTCTTCCCGGGCGCGGACCCTTCCAAAGTCATCGTAAGCATGGCGCATATTGACACTGTGTTTCCCAGAGACACCGACCTTACTGTAAAGAGGGACGGCAACATCCTGGCGGCCCCGGGCGTCTCCGACAACACCGCGTCCGTCTGCCAGATGCTCATGATCGGGCGGATCTTCGCCCGCAACCTGCCCTTGCCCCATCCGGTGGTCCTCATAGCCAACGTCGGCGAGGAAGGTCTGGGCGACCTGAAGGGCGCCAGGTACTTCTGCTCACACGTAAGGGAGTATGACTTTGGAGGATTCAAGCTCGAGCCAGCCAATCTCGTTTTCCTGAACATCGACGGAGGGTTCGGCCACATAGTGAACCAGGGCATTGGCTCCCGGAGGCTCCGCGTGGAGTACAAGGGTGAGGGAGGACACTCTTGGGCCGCCTTCGGGCGCTCAAGCGCCATCCACGGGATCGGGACGGCCATCGCCGGGATCGCCAAGATAGAGGTCCCCAAAGAACCGAAAACGACCTACACGGTAGGCGTTGTCCAGGGCGGGCACTCGGTGAACTCCATAGCCCAGAGCGCGTGGATGCTCTTGGACATGAGGTCGGTAAGCTCCGAACACCTTCAGGCCTTGGAGAAAGAGGTCAGAGAGATTCTCCGGTTGGCTGCCGAGGAGACCGGGACCACCTATGAAGTGCAGGTGGTCGGCGATAGGCCCACCGGGAGCATAAGGCCCGATTCACCCCTGGTCAGGACCCTCGTCCAACTGGGCAGGGAGCACGGCATCGAGTACCAGATGTCCGCTTCGAGCACCGACTCCAACATACCGCTCGCCAACGGGTGGCCGTCGGTGACCATGGGTTTCAAGAAGTCCGAGAACGGCCACCGTACGTCGGAGTACCTGTACATCGACTCGCTAGTGCCCGGAGTCAAGCTGCTCCTTGAGTGCTACGAGCGCCTGTTGTACGGTCTCGGGCCTATCTGAGGTTTGGGGCCTGTCAGGGGCCTTCGTCTACCTGAGGGTCTCCGGCCCTACCTGAGCGGAGAGGCGACTTCCTGGATGGCTTGAAGCCAGCCTTCCTGGAGGAATCCCAGCCTCCATATGGCGATCCCCGCCAGCCGGTAGCGTTTGGCCAGCGAAGTCCTGGCTGCCAGCGAACGATTGCTCTCGGTGAAGGCGTGGTAGGTAACGCCTTCCGACTCCCAGGTAGAGTAGTGGCACGCAAGGTACGGGTCATAGGTCGCAGGGGTTTGCGGATCCGGCCCCACCGGGTCACGGGCCGCCGGCCTGGAAACGATCTTCGTGGTGGCAGCGGCTCCGGTCGAGTCCTCTGAACCCGAACCGCCTTCGACGCTCTGCACCTGGGTTGGGGGTTCTTCCTCCACGGCATAGACCGTACCGTAAGCCGGTATCCCTAGGATGAGTTTCTCCGGGGGCACCTTCTCGAGCTCCAGCTCGATGGCTTCCCGGACCTTGTCCCACGGCGCCGTCGGCGTAGGAGTCAGGGGGTCCTCGTACCCGTAAGCCATGAGGATGACCGAGTCCGCGAACTCTCCGATGCGCTCATGGTCATATCCCAGGTAATAGCCATTGAGAGGGTGGACGACCACAGTCAGAGGTTTGTCTTGAAGGTACGTTTTGAGCGCCTTCAGAAACTCGGTGAAGCTGGCCGCGTCGGTCTCGCGCGTCGAAGCGTCGGATCCCAGGCCTTCAAAGTCTATGGCAGCGCCGTCAAAGGAAGCTGCCGAGGATGCGATGGACACCGCCAGACGCTCGCGCTTCAGGGGATCGGCCAGGAGAGATGAGAGGCATCCCTCCTTGTTTTCGGCGAAGTACATGGCAACGGCTTTCGAGCCCCCGGCTTCAATCCCTATCATGGCGGATCCCCACGCTGCCGGCCTCAAGAAGCCCGACTCCGTGTCCTTGTCGGTGACTCGACCGGTCTTATCTACGGCGAACCAACCGAGGATCGCTCCTGCCATGTTGGACGCCGGCGATTCGGGTCCCGGCACCAGGGGGTACGGGTATCTATCGCCGAAGAAGTCTTCCCAGCTGGAATACTCGGTCGAGCCATGAGCGTAGAACCCCCAGACGGCTACCCTCTCTTTGGGTGAGACCACGAAAGCGGAGTAGGTTACCGGGTCCCAATTGACGGTGTAGCCCATCGCCTCGCTCCAGAACCTGAGGGGGACGACCGTGTGCCCGTCGACCAGTCCGGGGGGCACCGGCAGGGTCACTTCGCTGCCGTTTGCCGTCACTTTGTCGCTGCCGATGGCGAGCGCTATGGTAGAGCCCTGCTTTTCGCAGAGGATGTTTCCATCCTCATGCCAAGTGACTTTGAACCCCAGCGCTTCAGAGAGGGCGCGGAGGGGAACCATGGTCGTTCCGTCCTGGAGGAACGGGTCGATGGGAAAGGCTATTGGGAGGTCATCGAGGAAAACGCCGACCTGCCTGCTTCCGGAAGAGGAAGAAGCGGCCTCTGCGGCAGTCGAAGCCTTGGCTGGAACACATAGGGACAGCCCGATGACTGCCACCATCAAGACAAGCGAGAGCGCTATCCGCGCTCGACGTACGTGCCCGTTTGCCGCGGGCGGCGGAATCAGACAAGCCGCGTTGGTTTCCCTCATATTACCGAGCTCCCGATCAGAAAGTTCTACGGCACTAGAATCGTAGCGTGTAGCGCTGTCATGAGTGGTGGTTTTTCGAGATGTATCTGTTATATCACGAATTCCCCGTCGTCCCGCAAGAGTCAGGGACGACAGGCGCGCGTTTCACCTATTTCCTGCCCGGGCGCTCTTCCTTGGGCGGGGCGATTTCAAAGAAATACTCCATAGGCAGGTGGGGGAATGCTCGTTTGAGTGCCGCGACGAACCGGGAGTTGGGTGAACGGAGCCCCCTGAGTATCCTAGACAGGGATGCTTTGGACACGCCCATTTTCCCGGCCAGTTCAGCTTGGTTCATCCCGCTTTTCTGAAGAGCCGCCCTGAGGCGGGTGGGTGAAAACCTGTTCACGGCGTTTCACCTCCGTTGCCTACCGGCGACAGATACAGTATAGGAAGGACGTTGATTCGCGTCAACGCCAATCGTTCGACATTGCGGGCAGCGGGCGGCAGTTGTGGGCGGTCTCTGGAGCAATGCCCGCGAGAAAAGACTCCGGTTGGTGTTGCCGAATGTCAACTCACCGTATACACTGGTGCCATGGCAATTGCTGATTTGGTTAAGGAGAGGCGTGCCCAGTTGGGACTGAGCCAGCGCCAGCTGGCCGCGGTCTCAGGCCTGAGCAACAGCGAGATCTCCCGAATCGAGTCCGGGGAGAGGAAGAGCCCGTCTCCCCACGTGCTGTCGGCTTTGGCCGCGGCCCTCGATCTCCCTTACGATTCCCTCATGAAGGAAGCAGGGCACCATCCCGTCAAAGGAGTCTCTCCCAAGATGCCCGAATGGGTCTACAGCCTACCTCCGGCCCTATATAAGTTCGTGAGGGATGAAGCCGCTCGCGGATGGCCATACATAAGGCTGGCCAGGGGCATGAGCGAGGAAGATATCGCACCCGGCGAGATCGAGGCGGTCGTTGCCACCTGGGTGGAAGCCAAGCGCAAATACGAGAAGGGATCTCTCGGCAAGAAGTAAACTCGGTCGAGGACGGCGGTGAGCACGCAAGGAGGTTTCTGGATGCTGGAGACAAGGTACGCCAAGGCTCATGTGTCAGGGAATGGGATGGTGGCGGCGGCTCACCCGCTGGCGGCTTTGGCAGGGATTGACGCGCTTCGCGAGGGCGGGAACGCGATGGACGCCTGCCTCTGCATGGCTTCAGTTACGGCCGTCACTATGCCCCACATGTGCGGGCTCGGCGGGGACGCCTTCTTCATCTACTACGATGCCAAGACGGGGACCGTTACGGCTCAGAACGGAAGCGGGGCTTCCGGTGACCGCGGGACCTGTGAGTTCTTCGCCGGCACCGGTCCGATCCTCCCTCAGGACGGCATTCTGTCGGTAGCCGTGCCCGGAGCTCCACTTGTCTTCCAGATGGCGAACCGGCGGTTCGGCACGTTCGACCTCCGGAAGTGCTTTGAGGTCGGAGCCCGAGTCGCGGAAAAAGGCTTCGTAGTGTCCGCCGCCTTTTCCAGAGCGGTTGCGGCCGAAGAAGCCAAGCTCTCGAAGTTCGAAGAGACCGCCCGCGTGTTTCTTCCGGGCGGGGCGCCGCCGAAGCCGGGCACCTTGTTCCGTCAGGCGGATATGGCCAGGACTCTGAGGGCCTTTGGCGAGGGCGGCGCCGAGTACATGTACAAGGGGCCGTTTGCCGAAGCGTTTTACAAGGCGAGCGAGACCATGGGCGGGACGTTCACCGGAAACGAGATGTTGCGCCACCTTGACAACCCGTCAGGGTTCTACGACCCCATCAGGACCACTTACAGGGGATACACAGTGCTCCAGACCGCTCCCGTGTCCCAGGGCTTCATCGTGCTTGAGGAGCTCAACATGCTCGAGACTTTTGACATGGCCGCGCTGGACCCTGCAGGTCCGGAAGCCATTCACCTCATGGTGGAGGCCAAGAAGATCGCTTTCGCCGACCGAAACGCCCACGCTGGTGATCCGGATGTGACCGGCTTTGACGTGGATAGTTACATTTCCAAGGAGTACGCCCGCTCTGCTGTCAAGGGCATTAACCCTCATAGTGCCGGCGTGAGTGCCGGAGGATGTGAGTCCGGCGGCGATACCACCTCATTTGTCGCCTGGGACGCCCAGGGCAATTGCTGTTCCTTCATCCACAGCAATGCCTTCGCTTTTGGTTCGGGCGTTATGGTGCCGGGTACCGGGGTGCTCCTCAACAACCGGGCCGGAAGGTCTTTTGTATTGGAACCCGGTCATCCCAACTGCATTACTCCGGGAAAGCGCCCGATGCACACGCTGAACTGCTACATGGTGCTTCGAGACGGGGTCCCGTTCATCGTAGGGGGCACCCCCGGCGGCGACGGTCAGCCTCAGTGGAACATGCAGATGCTTAGCCTCATGCTCGACCACGGCATGGGGCCTCAGGATGCCTGCGAGTTCCCGAGGTGGTCCTCATCTCCGGGTACGGACGTCATCGCCCTCGGCAAACCTTACGAATTGCGGCTCGAGTCGCGGTTCCCCGAAGAGACTCTAAAGAGCCTGGCATCCATGGGACACACGGTGAAGACCGTGGGCCCTTGGGCAGGCGGCGGCGGAGCCCAGATCATCATGAAGGATCCCGATACCGGGGCGTTGATCGGCGGCTCCGACAGGCGAGTCGGAGGCATGGCCCTAGGGTATTAAGCGATACCGGCTAACCGACACCGGTGTTACGTCGGTGTTATCAATCGATAGCGGCGTGAAAGGCCCCGATGGTCGTGGGACCACCGGGGCCAACTGCTTTCTTCCTCCGATCACATCGTGGTGACTCGTGACAACCGCTGGGCTACAGGTCAGCTGCTCTTTGCCGTTACCGAGACGTTCTCAACCAGCGCGTAAGGAAGAGCAATCCCGATGTTCTTGGTCTCGCGGCTCAAGGCCACCAGGTGGTCTTTCAGATGGCTGAAAACGTTGACCGAGAACATGCAGTCTTTCACCCGCCCCGTCAGCTTGCCGTCCTCAATCAGGAACCCCATGGCTATGTTGCCGCTCACCTGGCCTGAATAGGGGTTGCCTGCCCAGGCTCCCATGGTGGCCTCGATGATGATCCCCCGCTTCACGCCGGAGAGGAGATCATCTTTGGATCGTGAGCCGCCCTCGACAATCAGGTTCCCGGGCGCGATGGTCGCGACGCCCCCCGTGCCGATGGGCTCGCGGCCCAGTTTGTGTGCTGTTTCCAGGTCCAGGAGGTACTCACGGAGG
>CAZYFG010000023.1:10988-11893 GCA_964646835.1 uncultured Eubacteriales bacterium
ACACCTTGGTCATCGTACATGCGGCTGCCCAGTCCGCCCGCCATGAGTCCGTCCTCCACGACCGTCAGGTCGGCAGAGAACACCTGCTCTCCCAAGCGTCCCGCCAGGGGACTTATCCCCCTGGTGACCGCTTTGCCGTTAAGGCAGGCGAGGATAGGCGACAGAAGATCCCTGAAAGCCATTGGGGTGAAGAGCACCGGGTAGGCACCCGTCTCTATCTTGACGTTCTTCCGCGCCAGGTCGAACCTGGCTTGGATCTCACGCTTCATCCGTTCGACTTCCCATTGAAGATCCGTTCCGAGCTGGAAATCCCAGAGGTGAACCATGTTTTGTCCCTCAACCAGTTCGGCGGCTGCCATTACCGAGAGGATGGTCTTATCCCAGGATGCCTCCAGGCCTTTGGTGTTGGCGATACCCTCGTGGGAGGTGACCTTGGCCACGGTCACCGAACCGTTGACGTCAGGGTGGAGCGTCTTTAGAAACCCGGATAGGTCCTCTCCTACCTCAAGCATCTCCTCTAGCCGCAGGGAAGCGACTCCTTCCGAGTAGACCGCCGGTTTGGTGGACGGGGCTGGCGCAGGGAAGGAGTAGGGTGCGGGCGCCCCGTACTCCGATAGCCGTAGGGCTCTTTCGAGGAGATCGGCTTCTTCGCCGGCTTTGGTCGAGAAGGCCACGCCCAACCGGCCGTCCTTTATGGCTTGTGCCGTCAGCGACAGGCTCTCGGTGTTCTGGATCCCCTTCAGCCGGTTGAACTCGAAACTGAGCTCCACCTTCCTTGACTCCTGGAACGTCAACGTGGCGTCGGCTCCGGCCGCCGCGGCCTGATTCAAGGCTTTGCGCATCACTTCTTCTCACCTCCGACAACGACTCGCTGGACCCTGATGTGAGGCGAACCGTCTGCTGTG
>CAZYFG010000023.1:11903-17642 GCA_964646835.1 uncultured Eubacteriales bacterium
AGGGGCCCTGGCTCCCCTTCCCGCACCCGCCGGCGCTATTCCTGATTTGGAAGTCGCTTCCGATCATGTCGATGTTCCGGAGGGTGGTGAAGACGTTGCCGGTCAAGGTCACGTCGCGCACCGGCTCGGCGATGGCGCCGCCGCGGATCATGTTGCACCGGGATGCCGTGAAGGTGAACATCTCGCCGTTGGTTTCTCCACCGTAGCCGCCGTCAACGTATACTCCCAAGGATATGTCTTTCAGCATGTCCTCCAGGGAGTGCTTTCCGGGTGCGATGCACGTTGTCCTCATCCTCACGATGGGAGGGAACCGGTAGTTGATCGCCCGGGCGTTGCCCGTCGGCTTTTCTCCCATTTTCACTGCGCTCTCGCGGCAGTGGAGGTGCCCCACCACAACTCCTCCCTTTATGAGGTAGGTCTTCTGCATGGGAACGCCTTCGTCGTCGTACTTGGCTTCGCCGCGGTTTCCGCCTTCTATGCCGCTGTCGAAGATGTCCAGGTCTTCCGGGCCGTATCGCGTCCCCACTTTGAGCAGTTCCTTCAGGCGTTCGTTCTCGTCAAGCGAGTCAGCCTCCGATAGGTGCCCAAACGCCTCATGGACAAAGAGCCCTGCCATCTCCGGCGCGAGGACGACCGTGTACTCGCCCGCTTTGACGACCGGAGCGTACAGCATGTCCCGGGCGGCCGCGGCTGCCTTCACGACCTCCTCTTCGAGGCCCAGGCCGACCCTGTAGTCGGAGTTCGAGCCGAACCTGACCGATTCCTGAGTGGTGAGGCTGCCTTTGGTCGCCACGGCGGCGACCGCCCCGCCCAGGTCCATCTTCTCCTGGTAGATGTAGGTTCCCTCGGAATTGGCGAAGTGGAGGTGAGTGTGCCTATCGAAATAGCGGACCGTGGTGGACGTGATCTCAGGTTGGCTAAGGGCCAGTTCGTTGTACCTTCCCAAGAGGCTTACCTTCTCGGCAAGGGGCACGGTGAACGCCGGCGCCTCGAAGGCTCCAAGAACCTCATCCTCGACCGGCTGGACGGGGTAGAGCTTTATCTCCTTCTTGAGTCTTTCCCCGAGTATTCGTGCCTGCGCGCAGGCTTCTTCGACCTTGCGCTCCAGATCGTCCAGCCTGTTGAAAGACACGAACCCCCATCCGCCGTTCACCAAGGCCCGGACGTTGCCTCCGGCCGAAACCGATTCCGATACCTGGTCGATGTCTTTTCCCCTGAATGCGATGGAGACTTGCTCGGTCTCCTCAATCCGGATCTCACAGTACTCGGCGTTTGAGCGCTTAAGGGCCTGGCTCATGAGATCCTTTATGGATTTCCTCAAGTCTTCTTGCCTCCTTGTTACCTACGTCCTGCTTGCCAACTGCTTGGGTCGTGAGCGTCCCACGGCATCGATATCGCCGAGACGGTCACTTCTACGGAAGGTGGCTCCATCCCTACCAAGAGAGCCCATGCCGGCGGCGCGCGGCCGGTCCAATGATGTTATACTGGCTGAGTGAGGATAGGATTGGGGATCCGGATTAGCGGGGAGAGGTCGACGTGAAGAAAGTCCTCGTGGTGATTATGGCTCTCGTTATGGTGCTTGGGACGTTGGGCAGCACCGTCTACATCATTATCCAGAGCCTGAGATCCAAGCGAGCCTCCGCCGATCCCTTCGCCGACATACCCCAAGCGGTCGTGAGGTCCTTCCGCTTCAGCGATTTCTCGGACATGGACCTTTCAGGACTTGATCTTTCGACGGTGGGAGACGAGGTCTTCACCTACACCTTCACGTCAGGGACCAAGTGGCCGGACGCAGAGAAGATGCCTCCGGGTTTGACGGGGGACGAGATCATGTCCCTAGGCAAGGACCTGGGTCTGGGGCTGAAGGCGCTGCACGACGTAGGTATCACCGGAAAGGGCGTCCCCGTCGCGGTGATCGACAAGCCGGTCCCCAAGGACCACGAAGCATATTCGGCTAACATGCACTACATCGAGGTGCGTCCCGGTGAGGACAGTATGCAGCGGACTCACTTCCACGGAGCGGCCTGCGCGACCATTCTCGCGGGGAACTACGGCGTGGCGCCGGAGGCGCCCCTCTACTACTTCGCCGTCCCGGATGACGGCGAGCCCTACAAACGGTACGCCGAGGCCCTGGATATGCTCCTTGAGATGCGTGAGGAGATGCCGGAAGGGGAGAAGATCCGCATCGTCTCGGTGTCTCACGGCGTTGATCCGTCCCAAAGCGGCGCGTCAGAGTGGCTTGACGCCATCTCCAGAGCCGAGGAGCAAGGCGTAATAGTGGTCTACCCGGGGATGCCCGGGCTCAATTTCACCGGAGCAGGCTGCCTCCCGAACCTGGACCGGGATGACCCTGAGAACTACCGGCGCTGGAGCTGGACGGTCGCCAAAGAACAGATATTGGGCAAACTCGTGGAGGCGGGCGTTTCCTCGTTTGAAACGGCAAGGGAGGAACTGAAGAGGCTCCTCACTTCAGATCCCGACCTTGACGTGCTCACCGCGGAGGCCATCCATACTTACCTCTACATGATGGAGCTCGCGAGGAACAGCCGGGATGCTACCTTCGACGAGTATCTCTGGTCAATGGTAACGCTGGATCCGGATACGCTGGCGGTGCCCTCAGATTACCTGACCGTCGCGGACAATGTGTCACCTTCGGCCTACGCTTACTTCGGCACCGGGGGACTCAGCTGGGCTACGCCTTACCTTGCGGGGGTTCTGGCTCTCGGGCTTCAGGTGAACCCGTCGGCCGTTCCCGAGGAGCTGTTCGCCGCTCTCCGCGAGACGGCTTGGGAATTCGGTGAAGCGGGCGTACGGAGCAGGCTTATCAACCCTGCAGGCTTTGTAGAGGCGTTAAAGAAGTAAGGTGGGCCGGCGGAGGCCTGCCCTTCCGTCACCTATCCGCTGGATATCACGGGCAACACGACGACCGTGTCCCCTAGACCCAGTACGCGCGACCGGTCGTGAGCGACCTGGCCGTTTACCACAAAGGACTGTATCTCTTCCTCGGGGATGCCCAGGAGGCTCGAGAGGTTCCAAAGAGCCGTCCCCTCAGGCACTGTTGCCACGGCTTCCGTCCCTTGCCTGGTCTCCGCCGGAAGGTAATAGATAAGATGTCCGAGTACCCGGACCTCTACGGGCGCCGGTGACCTATCTGCCGTCATTTGGTGAGCACCCGGGTTTTGATTCCCAGCCGTACGGGGTACTCCTCCAGGCCGAGCCTCTTCAGCGTGCTCAGTGTGGGCATGCCTTCGTTGTCCCACCCGCGGATGGCGTAGTACTCGTGGAGCATCTCGCCGAGGAAAGGAAGAGACCCCGCGGCCCGTCCCGACGGCCTTGGGTGGCTCAGGAGGCGAGGAGGCAGGATATCGTCTTTCCTGGTTATTCCCAGGGCCACGTTGCAGAGCCGCCGCAGGTTGAAGCACCTCTCACCGGCTTCGAGCAATTCGTGTTCGCTGTAGGGGTATCCCAGACAGCACTCCACCCATCGCGCCATCTCCGCAGGCGAGAGTTGGACTTTGAGCAGGAACTTGCACAAGCCAAGGGCGTTCATGGCGCCGTTTAGGTTCTGCATCTTAACGGCTATCTCGGCTTTTCCCTTGTTGTCCAAGTCTTGAGTATCTGCTTCGATATCCACCAGGTCTTTGGGGTAGGCGCCGCTTTCGACGTAGAAAGTCATGCCGTCCAGGTGGCAGGCGCCGCGGTTGCCCGTGGCGTAGCTGACGGCCAGGCTCGTGTATGTCCGGGGGTCGTGCATGGGAAGCTCAAGTCCCTTCACGTGTATGGCGAACTCCTCGGCCAAGGGCCCCAGGTGCTTGGCGGCAACGCGCGTGCCCTTCGCCAGAATCCCTCCGAGCCCCCGTTGGTTGGCTATCTCCTCCAGAAGGAACAAGATCGCCTCTCCGTCGCCCCTTGGGAGCGGTCGCCCTGCCATCTCGTCATCGATGATGCCCCGCTCGTAGGCTTCCATGGCGAAGGCGACGGCGGATCCGGCGGATATGGTATCCATGCCCAGCCTGTTGCACAGGTCGTTGGCGGCCGCGATGTATCGGGAATCATCGAGCATGCACATTGACCCGAATGCCCCGATCGTTTCATACTCCGGCCCGTGGGACACCTCTCCGGCGCGGTCGCCCACTTCGAGGCGGACGTCTTTGCCGCAGCGGATGGGGCATCCCCAACACGTGTAGTGCCCGACCACCATGCCTTGTTCGGCCATTGTCTGCCCGGTGATCTTTGTAACGCCCGGGAAGGTCCCGCCCCTCCAGTTGTCTACAGGCAGGTCGCCGGTGGCTTCCGCCGAGATGATTCCTCCCGACGTACCGTACTTGCCCCACGGGATTCCACGCTCTCTCACCCTGACCATGACCTCACGGATCGATTGGCTGAGCCCTTGCCCGTCGGCCGGCTTTGGAGGTTTTCCGCCCCGGACCACAACTGCCTTCAGGTTCTTGGAACCCATCACGGCTCCCATGCCCGTCCGGCCCGCTGCCCTGGAGTTCACGCCTCCGAATATCACAGCGGCGAAGTGCACCCCGTTTTCACCAGCAGGTCCGATGACGGCGGCGTCAATGTTATCCCCGTAGAGTTCCTTGAGGAGGGCGTGGGTCCGGAAGATGTCCTGCCCCCACAGGGCTCCTGCTTCCTCCACTTTCACCGTGCCGGAGTCTCCGTCAATGACGATGTAGGAAGGTACGTCGAAGGACCCCTTCACAGTGAGGGCATGAACTCCGGTGGCTTGCATCTTCGCGCCGAAGTACCCTCCGACCGTGGATTCGCTGAGCAGTCCCGTTTGGGGAGACTTGGATACCAACGAAGTCCGGTTCGCCGCTACCAGCGGGAACCCGGTGAGCACCCCGGGAGCTATGACGAGCGCGTTGGCTGCGAAGAGCGGGTCGACCTCAAGCCTTGCCGACTCCAGCCAAAGGTGGGTGGCAAGATACGACCCTCCCAGGTAACGAAGTCTTACCGGTTCCGGGATCGGAGAGTCGGTTATGGTCCCGGTTGTGGCGTCAACTACGACTGCCCGGGCGCCTTCGGTTGCGGTGCGACTCATCGGTTTCTCCTCCTGGTTCGCCGTCCCTCTCGCTCCGGACATCCTGGCCTCTCTCCCGGAGTATCTCCCTATCCCTCTCATGTCCTTCTCTGTCGAAAGCGTCACGGGTGAAGGGGCGCGCGCTGCCCCTGGCTCTCAGTTCTTCCACGAAAGCCGGTCGTTTCGCGTAGGAGACTCTCGGAAGCTGTTCATCACCGGTCTCGGCTTGGGTGGCCTGGGACCCGTGATCCGGGGCAGACGGTGTTCCTGCAGTTGCTGCTGCCTGAGCCGTCGCGGGCTGCGCCCCTGCTTCGAACATCCGTAGATACTCAGGCATCGTAAGCCGGACCTCACGCGGCTTTGAACCTTCATAGGGTCCGACGTATCCCTTTACCTCCATGGCATCGATGAGGCGGGCGGCCCGGCTGTACCCAATGGGCAGCTTGCGCTGGAGAAGAGATACGGATGCTTGTTTGGCCTCCACCACGATCCGGAGGGCTTGGGGGAAGAAGGGGTCGTCGGACATCTCGGAATCCTGTTCCAAAGTCTCGGGCACCTGAAGGATGCCCGCGGCAAACTGGGGTTTGGCTTGCGCCGACACGAAGGACACAAGCTCGTCTATCTCCCGCAATATCTCCCCCGCCTCGCCGCCAAGGTCGTCTATTATCTGGGCGTTTGTTTTTCCGGCGTTTTTGAATGTGAGCACC
>CAZYFG010000023.1:17652-18099 GCA_964646835.1 uncultured Eubacteriales bacterium
GGACACAGTCTCGTCTATCCCCCGCTCGGAAATGTAGCACCCCTGGTTGCGCAGGGGCTTGGATGAGCCCACCGGGTAGAAGAGCATGTCTCCCCGGCCGAGGAGTTTCTCGGCTCCGGCCATGTCCAAGATCGTGCGCGAGTCAATCTGCGAGGCAACCGCGAAAGCGATTCGCGACGGGATGTTGGCCTTAATCGTCCCCGTGATGACGTCCACCGAAGGCCTCTGGGTCGCCACCACCAGGTAAATGCCCGACGCGCGAGCCATTTGGGCGAGGCGGAAAATGGCGTCTTCGACCTCGGCCGGCGCCACCATCATGAGGTCCGACAGCTCGTCGATTATGATGACTATATAGGGCATGGCAGGTCTCGGGCTGCCAGGCGTCGCCCCCGGGGTAGTCGTCGGTCGTCCGCGGGGCCTGCGAGTCGATGCGCACGGTGACGCTGC
>CAZYFG010000024.1:0-1372 GCA_964646835.1 uncultured Eubacteriales bacterium
GATGGCTCGACAGCCGGATGACCAGGGATGAAGGCAAGTTCAACCCCGTGTTGCCCGGCATGTTGTAGACAAGGACCGGGATCGGCGACTCGTCGGCCACGTCTTGGTAGAAGCGCTCAAGAGCAGCCGGGGTCATGCTCGCCTTGAAGTAACTGGGGCTTATGACCAGCGCCGCGGCAGCTCCGGCCTGGGCGGCCTTCTTGGTAAGGCGGACCGTGGCCCTCGTGCTTTCCTGCCCCGTCCCGGCGATGAGCAGTTTCTCGGACGGCAGGTGCTTTCTGGTGAAGGCCCACATCTCGACTTTCTCATCCTCATCCAGGTAAGGCGCCTCGCCGTTCGAACCCATGACCACGAGCCCCGAGAGACCGGTCTTGCCCCATTTTTCGATGTTGCCGGCCAGGTTGTCGTAGGATATCTCTCCGCCCTCAAAAGGTGTGGCGATGGGGGCAAAGATACCCTTGATCAAGTCATTCACCTCCCACGGAATTTCATCTAGTGAAAACCCTTTTCGTATCGTGTATACCCGATTGGGATTCTACATCTTCCCCGGAAATCCTTCTGCTTGGACCGGGTTGGTGATAAACTCTGTCAGGTGAAGTGGCGCAGAACCGCATTGCAGGTCGCCAGCGGTTTTCGCTTCACCGTAGCCGGGAGGTGCCGCTTTGAGCACGGACTTTCATACGCACACCTGCTGCTCTCCTGATTCGTTGACCCCTGTGACAGAGGTCCTTGAGATGGCATGCAAGCGGGGATTGCACGGAATTGCCATCACGGACCACGTCGAGATGGGTCCCGCGGGGTTCGGCTTCCTCTCCCCTTACTGCCGCTCCTACGACGATTACAGGCAAGCCGTACTGACCGCTGCAAAGAGCTACGGAGGCAGGTTGAGGGTCTTTCTCGGTGTAGAGGTGGGGTACAGGATCGAGCACGATGCCGCGGTCCGTGAATTCATGGCGGCGCACGAGTTCGATGTGGCCATTGGCTCAATCCATGACTCGCCGCCCGTGGACTGGTGGGATCCCCGCGCACGCGACCTCCTCAGGCGCTCTCCGGAAAAAGGGGTAGAGGCGATGAAGTGGTATTTCACACAGCTTGAGGCGGCAGCCAAGACGGGTCTTTTCGACATCATCGCGCACATCGATGTCTACGAGAGGTACGTCCCCGGCATGTGGCCGGACCCGTTCTCCCACCCGCTGATCGCGCCCCTTGCCAGGCAGGCGGTTGAGGCCATAGCCAAGCACTCGCGCATGGAGATTAACCTCGCCATGCTGAACAGGGATGGGCACTTCGCGTGGTCCGCCCTGAGGTTTCTGGAGATGTACCGGGAGATGGGGGGAAAACCGCCTGTCATCGGCTCGGACGCCCACCGCCC
>CAZYFG010000024.1:1382-12551 GCA_964646835.1 uncultured Eubacteriales bacterium
GCTTCGACAGATCGGCCTCTTGGAAAGAGGTCGTGCCCCGCGTTCGCGCTCGATAGTAGTTCCCGAGAGAGGTAAAGAGGCGGCAGATTGCTCTGCCGCCCCATCCTCGTAGGTAAGGCCCTCAGAGGCCCTACTTTATGAGATGCAGCCAGTCTCCCAAGAGGAACTGCATCCTACCCAGGAAGAGTGACACACGAGCCATGACCGTGTTTCCGAAGGCAGACCCGAACGCTATCATCATCGTGTAGCGCCCGATCATAGAGATCTTGCCTTGGACGCCTTTCTTCTGGATAGTGAACAGGAAGTACACCAACGCGCAGACCGTGCCGATGACGTACAGCCAGTTCGAGACCGTTACCCACCAATCTCCGGTTCCCCAGAGGGGTAGGAACGTCGCCTTTATCTGGTCGACGAAGAACGGCTTGAAGTCCATGGCGAGGACGTACCCTGAACCGATACCCAGCTGGAAGCAGATGGTGTACCGGCTAAGCCACGCAATTGGCTTAATATACCTGGTGTAGATGAGCAGACCGACGAAGATAGGGATCAGCAGGGACCACTTACCTTCCGTCAACAGCCCCTTTTGGACGTTGGCGCGGATGTAGTTGAAGTACGTGAGCGCCACTCCGTACCCTGCGAACAGCCCTACATAGGTGTGCTCAGCGAACCGGTATAGCGGGTTGTCCTTGAAGACAGCGGAAACCAAGACGATGGTGAAGAAGGCTTGGAGCCAAGTCCCCACCGTAAGAGCAGTTTCGGACATTTCTGTTTCACCTCCTCAGGATGTCAACCCGCTATGATTGCTTCTTGTTCTTGGTAAGCACATAGCCGATGTTACCAAGAACCATGAAGACTATGATAAGTGCGTGAGAGAACGACTGAGCGTCCATACCTGCCGTGGCCGAACCCGGTTTCTTGACCAAGACCTCATACTCGGCGGCACCCTTCATGCCTGCCAGGAGGCCCTTGATCTGGCCTGCCTGAACCAGGGGCATGCACTCGGGAATGCTCACCGAGATCGCGGACTCGATAAGCGGTATATTGTTCGGGCTGGTCACGTGCTTGATATACTCCTTCTCGCCGGGAGTGCCGGTGCAGAAGATAGCAATCAACTTAGCCTGCTTCAGGCTGGTAAACTCCTTCATGAGAGGGTACTGGCTGAGGTCCTTCCCGTAGAAGTCTATACCCTGAGCCGTGTCAATGATGCTGTTCTGGTATTGCTGGAGAAGGACGTCTCTACCGGGCCTATAGCCGATGTTGACCCAGTCGGTCCCGTACTCCTTGTGAGGAAACTCCGTCTCCACAATCTTGAACGCCTGGTCGGCCATGTCGCCTGCCATTTCCCACATCCCGGCAGCGACAAATCTAAGGTCACGCCCCTCTTTGAATCCTTGCCGGATCAGGGACTGAAGAGCCGGCATGAGTTCGGGAATACCGCCGGCCGAGAACTCCATCCCCAGCCACACGATGCTTCCCGGAGGTAGATCCTCGATGATGTCATATACCTTCTGGGTATCGGCCGAAGGTATGATGGCAAGACCGATGGGGTTAAGAAGGGCGAGCGCGATCACGAATATCATCAAGGCGTACAGCCAACGCCTGTCAATGTTCGCCATCTTTTCCCACACGCTTATTCACCTCCTTGTCATGGAGTGTTATTCACCCGTGCCACCCAAGTGGCCGCGCTCGATTCCAAGAGCGATACGAAGAGCAGTCGCCAGACCGCCCAAGCAGGCACCGACCTGGATACCTCTCATGCCCGCTGAGTTGGGCACTTTCAGGATCCAGTCAGCCATCTGCGATAGTGCGGGATGGCCGCCAAGCAGCATTCTGCCCAACGGCACGCGCCCCAGCATCATGATTAGAGCCGTGACCAGAAGGACCGAGGCTTCAGGACTGCGCACCCTAAAGGCTCTGTAGGCTGCCGAACCAATATAGAACACGATCGTAGAGTAAACGGTAGCGTTCATTGGTGCGATCAGCTGGTTGTACATGAAAGTCCAGCCGGGGTGTGATGTGTTCTTAGCTACGAAAATGCCGAAGAACATCATTCCGAATAGACAAATAAGCAGCCAGGCGCTGAAGACCCAGCCATCCCTCTTCCCAGATATCCTATGGCCGTGGATCTGAGTCAGGTTGATTGTGCCTACCAGCACCGCCCATGCTGCCACGACCAGATACCAATCGTTCAGGAAGTTCTTGGCGTCGGCGAGGAACTTGACACCGGTAAAGTAGTTGGCCACCACATAGAAGACGGCCAGAACGAACGTAATGAGCACCGGTATCTCCTTTTTCATCCGGTACACCTCCTTTCGGGTAGAGCCGGTTCAAGGAACACATGAGTAGGTTACTTGGAAAGCAAGGCCGTAAGAGCATCATTGCCGACACTAGCCATAATGGTGCCAACGACGATGAGGACCACTCCGACCATCTTGCCCCAGTCCTGAGCGACGAGACTCGCGAGAAGCACCGGCTCCTTGCTAAGGTAAGCGCTGGCAGCATAGAGCTCCTCACCGATGAGGCAGTAGTCGCAAGCGGCTACGAAGAACGGGATCTGGTGGGTGTTAGCCGTGCCCGAGATCTGAATGGCGCCGGCAATGGACCCGACTTCCGCGAAGATGAGGGATTCAGCCCAGAACGCTCCAACGAGGATGTTGGCCGCGGGCTTCTCGCGGAACATGATACCGGTAACGCCGGTGGCGTAGGCGAACTGGTCGTCTGAAATCCAGCGGACGTTATCCGGTTTGAAGCTGTCCATTTTGCCGAGTTCGGCGTAGGACTGCTTCACGATTTCCTCGGCGAGAGGGTAAACGATGACGTTCCTGTTGGTAGCGATGAGATCGGTGTCATAACGGGCGCACTGCTTTGCCACGTATCCTAGGATGGACATGGCGGCGAGCGTCTGAGCGTTCTGCAGGTCGCCGATACCGGGCGAGAAGTGCACCGGCTTCCCCATCTCGGTGCAACGTCCTATGGCCTCATCCATCGCCTCGAGACCTGCCACCTTGTAGATCTCAGGGATCTTGATGCCGCCGCGGGCTCTCCTGATCATGATGATCACGGCAGCCAGGAACACGAGCTCCACCCAAAACGAGAAATTGTACCCCGCATTGATTGTCATTGTTTCACCTCCTTTCAGTTTGGTGTCTCTGACATTTCGCCACCTAGAGGCAGTTTCCTTCAGGAATATAATTCTTTTTCCCTGCTCAAGTGGCATTTTCGGGAGTTGTCAGTATCGTCCGGTCCACCTGAAGATACCCGATATGAAGATATGCAAGTCCCCGGCGTATCTGAACAAATGCGGCCCAAACACGACCGAATGCCGGTCCGAGCGCGACCGGACACAAATCGAACGGGGGAGCGAACCGCTCCCCCGTTTCCACGTTTTCACGTTTCCACCGTTTTCACTGTCCCCGGCAGAAAGCGCCGCCGGGTCACATGATTCCTATTCCGGCCGAATGCCGCCCTTCACAGGACGGCCCTTCACTAACACTCACTGTGTCCGCAAGCCAAACACTTGGCGCACCCCTCAACATGGATCAGGTTCCATGTGCCGCAGTTGGGACACAACCCGAATTTCTTCCCCGGCGTAAGGGGCAAAGCGTCCTGAATGGGCCCATCGTCCTCGGCATCCTCTTCGTCGGCGGCAACACCTCTCAGGTACTCGTCGAGGAACTGCCCTATAGCGTCCGGTACCGAGCGAACCCTATTAGGTCCGAATCCTATGGCACGAGAGCCGCCAATTCCCAAGAGCTGATCGGCGATCTCCTGAGGATCCACACCTGACCTCAGCGCGGTTGAAATGAGCCTGGCTATGGCCTCGGTGAAGGCCGATACGTCACTGCCCGCCTTGCCGATCTGGGCGAACAGCTCTACCGGGTGGCCGTTCAGGGTGTTCAGAGTGAGGAACAACTTGCCTACCGGGGTTTCCTTGGCGGCCGTAAAGCCGTCCAGGCGGATAGGCCGCTCTATGGGCTTTATGTGCCCCCAGACCCCGTTGATCTTGGCCTTGCCGCGCAGTTCATGAGCGTCGATCGGAAGCTCCGCGGGCGTCCCCGCCTCCTGCCCGGCACCTTCTCCTTGACCCTTCTTGTCGGCACCGACAGTAAGCACCTGCTCGCTCCGGCTCCCGTCCCGGTACACCGTAACTCCCTTGCAGCCCAACTTGTTGGCGAGGATAAACACTTCCTTGACCTCGTCTCGCGTGGCCTCGTTGGGGAAGTTGACCGTCTTGGATACCGCGTTGTGAGTGTACTTCTGGAACGCGGCCTGCATCCTTATGTGCCACTCGGGCGATATGTCGTGAGCCGTCACAAAGACCTTCCGGACATCTTCGGGGACTCCCTCGATCCCGCCCAAGCATCCTTGTTGGGCGATCTTCTCCATGAGCTCGTCGCTGTAGAACCCGAGCGCGCGGGCAACCCGTTCGAACCGGGGGTTCACTTCCACGAGCGCTTTCTTGTCCAACACATGCCTGGTGAAGGCTATGCTGAACAAGGGCTCGATACCGGATGAGGCGCTCCCGATGATGCTGATGGTCCCGGTCGGCGCTATGGTCGTGGTGGTGGCGTTTCTCACGGGCTTGTTCTGTGCCGCGAAAACGCTCTTCTTGTAGTTCGAGAAGGTCCCTCGCCACCTGGCCAGTTCCACGGAAGCCTTCACGGACTCGGCCTCAATGAAGCCCATGACGTTCTCGGCTAGATCCAGAGCTTCTTCGGAGCAGTAAGGTATGCCCAGATCAAGGAGCATGTCGGACCAGCCCATGATACCCAGGCCAATCTTCCGGTTGCCGTGGGCCATTTCATCTATCTCGGGCAACGGGTACTTGTTGGCGTCTATGAGGTTGTCCAGGAAGTGCACCCCGGTCCGTACCGCCTGGCCCAACCCATCCCAGTCGATCCGGTCGGTAAGGCGCTTGGAGTCTACCTTCTGACCCCAAACCGGCTTCGTGAAGGCGCCGAGATTGATTGACCCCAAGCAGCAGGCTTCATAGGGAAGGAGCGGCTGCTCTCCGCACGGATTTGTGCTCTCGATCTCGCCTATCTCGGGAGTGGGATTGTCCTTGTTCAGCCGGTCGAGGAAGATGATGCCAGGTTCGCCGTTCCGCCAAGCCTGGTCGACGATCTTCTCGAAGACTTCCCGGGCATTGAGCTTCCCGGTCACCTTGCCGTTTCGGGGGTTCACCAGTTCGTAGTCCTGGCCGCTCTCGACGGCCTGCATGAACGCTTCGGTGATGCCGACGGATATGTTGAAATTGGTAAGCTCGGTGGTATCGGTCTTGCAGGTAATGAACTCAAGTATGTCCGGATGGTCCACGCGCAGGATGCCCATGTTGGCACCGCGCCTAACGCCTCCCTGCTTGACCGCTTCTGTCGCCGAGTTGAAAACCTTCATGAATGAGACGGGCCCTGACGCCACACCGCCTGTGGACTTCACCACATCGTTCTTGGGCCTTAAGCGACTGAAGCTGAAGCCGGTTCCACCGCCCGATTGGTGGATAAGCGCCGCGTGCTTCAACGAATCGAAAATGCTGACCATTGAGTCCTCGACGGGCAGGACGAAACAAGCGGATAGTTGTTGAAGTTCGCGCCCGGCATTGATGAGGGCAGGGGAGTTGGGAAGAAACTTGGCGTCGGTCATGACTTGGAAGAACCTGACCGCTACCTCGCGGGCTTCGTCCTTCTTGGTCTCCACCAGTCTCCGGAACTCATCCCAAGAAACCTTCATGAGCCCCTTTGACTCCAAACGATCGAAAGCCATCTTGACCGTCGCCCAGTCCCACTGGGAAAGGTCAAACTTCAGATCTTTAGCGATTTCCGGAGTTACTTTCGGAGCTACTTCCGGCGTCCCGGGAGCGCCCGTCTGACTTGAGGTCTTCTTGGGCCTATCCTGCGGACCCGAATAGGCCTCCTGGGTATAAAGCAGATCCATGAGAGCGATGTTCTTGGCAACCCGCCAAAACATCTCCACGGGAGTTTCCAAAGGCTTTCCCGCTTCGTCTTTTTTCAGGTACCTCTTTTCCAGTACCTGAATGGCATTTTCAGAAAGATTCAACCTAGACTGCCTCCCACCGGCTTAAAGCCTTGTCTGTCTTTTTGCCTTATGTAATGGCTCCGCTGGTCCTCTCCCCCCGTTTAGGCCCAAAGCCCGCGGAAGGACCCTCACTCATCTCCGGTCCTCGCTCTTCCCCTTGCCCTCCTTGTCCTCAAGAATCCTCTCCAGTTCCTCGCGAAACCCCATGAGATCGGTGAACTCCCTGTAAACGGACGCAAAGCGCACATAGGCAACGTCATCAATCTTGCGGAGTTTTTCCATGACCATCTCGCCGACTTCTTTTGAGGTCACTTCGCCCCTACCCGTTTCCCTGAGAGCGCGTTCGACCTCATAGGCGGCGTTCTCCAGAGTTTCAAGGGGTATTGGGCGCTTCTCGCAGGCTCGCAGCATCCCCGACAAGATCTTCTGTCGGGAAAACATCTCTCGACTTCCGTCCTTCTTTATCACCAAGAGGGGAGTCTCTTCGACCCTTTCATATGTGGTGAAGCGACGGCCGCAATGCGGGCACTCTCTGCGCCTCCGGATGGACGAAGCATCGTCCGTCGGACGAGATTCCAGCACCCTGGAGTCATAAAAACCGCAAAACGGGCACTTCAAGGAGTCACTCCACCTTCAGCGGACAGTATGCCCCGAAAGGAGCGCATCCAAACATATGTGTGCGCTATATCTGGGTACGGACTCCCTATTCTACGCTAGATGTGTTTCTCCTTGTGGATTTCTCGCGGGCGCGCAAAATAAAACGGTCGACGGAAATGAGGAATCGCTCGTGGGTCCCCTCGCCGATCTTGTCAATTCCATCATGGGCTTCTACCTGGAAAACAAGTCGTCGCCCGTCGACTTCGGTCAAAATCGCCGTGGCGGTCACCTGTAGCCCCAAGGGTGTTGGCGCAATATGCCTAACGTTGACGAGTGTGCCCACACTGGACTCACCCGGCTCCATATAGGGCTTGAGCGCGTCCATGGCCGCTTCCTCCATGAGGAGGACCAGGGAGGGCGTAGAGAATACGTCTACCGCCCCGCTCCCGGTCGAGGATGCCAAATTGGAATGGGTGACCTTGACGGTCGCTTCGCCCCGGATCCCGATCTCTAGTGGCTTCATCTTACTTGTTCAGGTTGAACGTCATGTTCATCCGGACGTTCAGCGATTGAATAACGGGACAGGCCGCCTCTGTCTTTTCCAGGCACTCCTTGAGTTTCTCTTCGGTGAGCCCCGGGCACTCCACGTCGTAATGAGCGTTCACAGTCTCGAACCTGCGTGGGTTGTCGACCCGCACGCCCTCGATGGTCATCTCGATCTTGGTGGCCGTGAAACCTTCTTTGCCGAGCACGGACCTCAGAACTGAGCCGCTGCATCCCGCGACGGCCATGAGCAAGAGATCGGTTGCGCGAGGTCCTTCCCCGCCTGCCGTCACCTGCGCTCCTTTTGAATCCGCGCACAAGATGTCGTTTTCTCTCACACGAGCGGTGATTGTTTGGGTATTGGCCACAGTGGATCCTCCTCTCCTACGGGTGGAAGCTCTCCTACGGGTGGAAGCTCTCCTATGGGTGGAAGACACCCGCTAAACATGTATGATCATATTGCCTTCCGAGGGCGAAGGGAAGATCGTTTTCTCCGGGTTCGGAGCGGGTTCGGGGCAGATTCGGGGCAGATTCGGGGCGGAAGACGCTCCCTTTGTACACAAAATGTATGCTCCCCCTCGGGGATCGTACAATTATGGCCGGACGAGGTCTGGCTATGGGACATGCAATGGGTGTTGCCGCTACGCAACGGTACATCTTCGGCCGGACGAAAGCAGTCCATGGCGCACAAAATGGGAGATGCGCCTCGGGGATGGTACATTTTCTGTAGGATCGCAGCAGTGTCAGGTAATCGAACCGATATGAACCAAGCTGAACCAACTTCCGAAGGAGCGAAGCAATTGGACGCAGAGCAGCCGAAACGCATAGTGCCGGCAGAGGGCGATATCCTGAATCTCCCGCGCCTCATCTCTGACTTCTGCTCTGTCCGAGCCCTGGACCTGGCCCCCCGGCTCTTGGGGATGATCTTGGCTCGGCGGACCCCCGAAGGCTTGACGGCCGGGAGGATTATCGAAGTGGAGGCCTACGAGGGCCCGGAAGACAGGGCGTGCCATGCCTTCGGGGGACGGAGAACCGCGCGAAACGAGGTCATGTACGGTCCTCCGGGACGCGCTTACGTCTACTTCACTTACGGAATGCACTGGATGCTGAACGTGGTGGCCGGGCCAGAAGGAATCCCCCACGCCGTGCTTATCCGGTCCGTGGAACCCCTCTTCGGAACCGAACTGATGACCCAACGCCGGAACGGCATGATGCCGTTGGCGGAAGGGCCGGCCAGGTTGTGCCAAGCCTTGGCCATCACGGGGGCCGACAACGGGGTGGGCCTTACTGAGGAGTTCCGTGGATCTTCGGGCACAAGGCTGGGCGACGCCGGGCGGCATGAGCGCGAGATCTTCATAGCCAAACCTCCGGCTGGCATGAACGAGCAGCCTCCCTACCAGGTCACAAAACGGGTTGGGGTCGGGAACTCGGGCGAGGCGAAGCACTGGCCGTGGAGATTCGTGGTCATGGGCACGCTGCCCGCCAAGATGAAAGTGGATTACCGGGAGTAGCCTTGAGGCCTGGATGGGTGCTTTCCATTGCCGGAAGAGCGGTCTCGAGACCCGAACGAACGCTATAGAGCCCTGGAAGAATGCATTCGAGACGGGCAAGAATGCTATCGAGACCCGGAAGAACACGCCAGAGCCCAGAAGGACGCTAGAAGGCTCGCCACTTCCTTTGGCCTTTCTACCTGGGGAAGGTGCCCGCACTGCGGCAATGCCGATGTCGTCAGGCTCAATCCGGCGGACTCAAGGTCGGCACGAAGCTCCCGGTAGTAGGCGGCGGGTAAGACGGCGTCTTCTTCCCCGTAGACCAAGAGCACCGGCTTTCCACGGAGATACTCCGACTCGCTCCTATGAAAAGGCGGCCACGGAACACCTGCGGCGAGAAGTGGTGCGGCTTTGGCACGGTCTTCACGCAGAACCTGCGCATCTTCCCGAGACAGGCGGCGCGGATCGGCAACCAGTCTTCCCAAGGGTCTCTCGAACACTATCGATCCCGGGTTGCCGCCGGGCCTCGATCCGGCGCGGCGGGCCCCGCAATATGCGCGGGTAGCGGGCGCGATCAAAGTCACCGACAAGACCCATGGCTCACTAGCCAGGTGAACGGCGATAGCCCCACCCAGGGAATGGCCAACCAGGTGTGCCGTCTGTCCTTTCCCCAACGCGCGGAAGTGGTCCAACCATCCGTCGAAAGTCAAAGAGCCGCCCGGAGGAGCCGGAGCATCTCCCATTCCAGGGATGTCCGGAGCAAGGATAGACCTGGCGAGGATCGACCCGTCGAAAATCGGGCAGTGCGGACCAACCGCCCGGGGCTCGCCACCCGATGAGTCCGGCAGAGCAGGGGACTCCTTGACAGCCTCCATGGCCTCGAGGAGTCTCGCCCAAATGCGCCCTGAACTTGCGGTTCCGTGGATGAAGAGGGCCATTGGAACGCAGCTCATGGTAGATGAAACCTCCGCCACCGGGTGTCAAGAGCTCTGGACAGAGGACCTAGGCTCGTCACAGTTGGATCCTCCGGTACCCGATCCCGAGGTCCTTGGCAATGGCCTCTTCTCGGCCGTGACAGGAGAATACGAGTATCTGGTGCCTCTCGGCCAAGGCCGCAAGTATCTTCAGCGCTCCGGCAAGGCGATTGTCATCGTACTGCACGAAGGAATCATCCAGGAAGAACGGGATCTCATCCTTCTTCGTAATCGCCTCCGCGATGGCGACGCGGAGAGCGAAGTAGCACTGGTCAACGGTACCCCCGGACAAGTCGGCTGCTTTTGCCTGTCTTCCCGTCTTGGGGTCTACCACGCTTATCTCCAGGTCCGGCGATATCCTGATGTCGGAGTACCTCCCGGACGTAATACTTTCCATGATCTCGCCCACGCGCCTGTTGAGCTCGGGAGCGAATTCGCGCCTGAGGCTCTTGGACAATTCCGAGAGGGTGTTGTGAGCCAGGTCAAGGGCTTCCCTCTCGACCATCAGGTCCTCTTCGGCCGCCTGCTTTCGTGCCAGGTCTTCCTCAATCTCAAAGACCGGTCTCGCGTCTTCGGTCCTTAAGCGGATCCCGTTCTCTAGGGCCGCAAGCCTTGCCTTCACCTCGCCAAGACGCGACTTCAGCCCGTCCTGGGTCCTCCGCTTGGCCTCGTATTCGCTCTCTGAGACCGTCCCTCGCCCGGAGACCTCGCCCGCCTCGCCCGCGAAGGCTTCCTGGGAGACTACGGCCGGATGAGCGGCCAACCGGTCTACTTCCTCCATGATCTCGGCCTGGTCCCGCCCTGAGAGGAGGGCATCGTACCTCTTCATCTCCTCGGAAAGAGTGCGGGCAACCTCGTCGTACTCCTTCCTCGCGGCCAGCTTCTTCTCAAGCTCCGAAAGGCTAACGGCCGCACAGGCAGCGAGCAAGTCTCTTTCCCTCATTTTCACGCGAGATAGGCGCTCCTCCAACTCAGCAAGGAGCCCGCTCGTCTCGCCAATCCGCTCCTTCAAGGCTTGAAGGTCTCTTCTATCCGAGGCGACCTTAGCGAGCTTCCGCCTCCCCAGGTTGACGGCGACATCGGTAACAGCCTCGCCGCCCTCCAGGCAACCCAACGCCTTCAGGGCCCCCACCAGTTCCTTCTCTACCGCGGAGAACTCCTGAGACGCCTCGAACCAGTACTTGTGCGCAGTCTCATAGCGGTCCTTGGCGTTGGCCAGCCGGACTCGATAGGAGTCCAACTCGCGGGCTACGGCTCTCAATTCCTCTACGGACCTCGCGCCGAGAGCGGCCAGGTACCCCTCGAGCGCTCTCTTGGCCGACTCGACTCTCTCCACCTGCTCGGCTACTTCGCGTTCCTTCTGGGCAAGAAGCGCTTCATCCTTGCGCCTCTCTTTGGCGACAGAACTCTGGCGGTACACTCCCGCGGCCAAGAGGACCAAGGCCACCGCAAAGGCTGCCCAGCTCATGGGCATGGCCATCACGGTGAGCGCCACGGCGAGACCCAAAGAGGCCAGAGCAAGGACGTACAAC
>CAZYFG010000024.1:12561-13762 GCA_964646835.1 uncultured Eubacteriales bacterium
CACCTGAGACCTTGCCCGTTCTACCTCAACATCCATCTGGGATTTGGCCTTTTCGGTCAAGAACACGGTGTTCTGGAGGTCTTCGGCCTCTTTGAGTATGTCCTTGTCAAACTCCTCATCGGGATACCCTTTGACTCGCCCCTCTTCCTCGGCGGCCCGTAGTACCTTCCGGGCGTCGTTGGCAGCCCGTTCGCTCTTTGAAGCCGTTGCCTTCGCGCCGGAGTATTTGGAATGGAGGGACGCCAAAGCGGCTTCGTCAAGGCCGACTTGAGCGGGAGAATCAGGTGTCGCCAGCCTCTCCTCAATCTCCTTCGCCCTTTGTTCGAGCCGCGCCAGCTCACCCTTGGCCTCTTCGGCCCGCCGGAAAATGGCGTCTTTCTCCTGGTTAAGGGCCTGATATTGCTGGTCGGCCCCAGGTGGGACATCCTTCGACCACTCTACCTCCGCCAAGCGCGCTTTGGCCTCGCGGATGCGGTCCTGGATCTCATGGGCTTCGGCCAAAAGCCCTCTCAGCATCCCGTAACGGAGACGGGCAAGCTCCGCCTCGCCCTGGGAAACCATCTCTTCCAGGCGCTCTTTTTCCTTTGAAAGATCCGAGGCCTCGATGAGCCATCCGCGGAGTTCCTCCGCCCGCTCTTGGGCCGACTTGAGTTCCTGTCTGAGCTCGGCTATCTCTTGCTGGATGATGTCCAGCTTGGCCTTTTGGCTTCGAGGGGCCTTGATCTTCGCCCTCTCGTCGGCTAAGACCGACAAGGCTCGGACGAGTGAGACGTCTTGAGTCCCACCCTGCAGGATGTCCTCCAGCTTCCCCTGGATCTCTGCCCCGAGCCCCGGCTCCTGGGGACTCCCCAGCTGGGCTATCCACACGGTGTTGCGGAACTCTTTCGCAGTAAGACCCAGGTGCTTGCGGGCGAAGTCGTACTCCTTCCTGGAGTCCTGCGAAAAAAGATGGGTCACGTCCTCGCCCGTCACGTCATCGTAGATCCGGACCAAATCCGGATCAAAAGAACGCTCAACCCTGTACACACGCCCGCTTTCCTCGTAGACAATCGTGCCCCTGTAGTCGTTCCCCGTCCACGGACGGTAACGCTCGTACTCGGGGTCCCTCGAGATCCTGGTCCTGCCTTCCTTCTTGAAGCCGTAGAACATGCCCAGTATGAACGCGCCCAAGGTTGACTTCCCGGCCTCGTTGTCGCCGCGT
>CAZYFG010000024.1:13772-16644 GCA_964646835.1 uncultured Eubacteriales bacterium
GACCGTCGGACAGCTCGATGGGCCGGGATGTCTGAAACTTGCCGAAAGCGGTCGGAGTAAGCGCTCTTATCTTCATCCCTGCCGCCCCTTCCGGAGTATGACTTTGCCCTGCCGCAAAGCATCCAGGCCATACTGAAGGGCGAGGTCCGCGATACGGGCTGAACGTTCCTCGCCTTTCTTGGCGAGATCGTCCCGTAGGCTCATGAGGTGTCTCGCGAAACGTCCTTCGAGGCTTGCATTCCTCGGGTCACCTAGAGCCCCGAGGTCGTAGCCGGGAGAGTAGTCAGGGATGAGACGCAGGAAAAAGAAATCATCGCCGAGCAAGCGCTCCAGGTCGAATGTGTCAAACACGATCTCAGGCTCGACCACCCCGGCAAGCCTTATTGCCCAAAGGTCGCGCTTCCTGGAAGACTGGTCTCCCAAAGAGAGGACGGCGTTTCGTACTCGCTCCACGGTGTCGAGACCCGTAATGTCCAGGTCCACGGTTCTCATCTCTCGGAGGGCGATGGGGACGAACTCGGCCGAGACGCTGAATCCGGCTTGCCCTGCCCTCTCATCCACGCTCACGAGATACACGCCTCGTTGACCCTTGTCTCCGAAGTCCAAGGGCTCAGGGCACCCGGGGTAAACCGCCGTCACATGACCCACCGTGAACTGACCCGGCGCGTGGATGTGACCTAGCGCGGCATAGTCAATCCCCGACCCTTCAAGGTCCTCAGGATGGATGGGCAGATACTGGGAGCCGTTGTCCGAAGCGGCAGGGTTCCACAACATGTCGCCGTGGATGACGAGTATGTTGAAAAACCCCTCCCGGCCCCTGCGAAAACCCTTGAGGAGTCTACGGTGTTCCAGGTACGTCCGCCAGCCCAGCCCGTGGACCACGGTGTTGAGGTCCTGGAGGACGACTTCACCCATCCCATCTCCCTCAAACACCGTCACGTTTTCCGGCCATGCCGCTGTTTTGTAGAGAGAATCCCTGACCAGGGGATCATGATTCCCTGGGCTTATGAACACTCTCGTTTGGTCCAGGGACCGGAAGACCTCCCTGGCCTCTCTGGCCCATGTGGCTCTTACGTGGGAATGCTCGAACAGATCCCCTGAGAGAAGCAGCAAGTCCGCCTTTTCGCGCTTGCACAGGTCCGCGATGCGCGAAAGGCCGGTCTCGATCTCCCTGCGCCTCACGGATGCTTTCTCTCTATCCAGTTCCCTGGAAGCCGGGCGCCCGGCGTGGATATCGGCAGCGTGCACGATCTTCAGCATGGATTTGTGCCTCCGAACAGAATGGAAACGGTTGGCCGAAATAGATGGCATCGGAGGAAAGACTTCGACTCCGAGCGATCCTTTCCCTCCAGGGCCATTTAGGATACCGGAGGTGAATCTGGCGACCTAGCGGGACAAACCCGGCGTGGCACGAAGCGGTCGCAAAGCCGGCGCAGGAGTTCTTGGACTGGGAGGACGAATCCCTGTTGGACCGGACAACGCGGCATAGCCGCAACGGCGTGGTAGCCCGCCACGACGTAATAGCCCGTTTCGGCGTAACAGCTGCGGGGTACTGGCCTGCCTCGGCGTGAGGACGCGATCGAAAGGTGGACAACGAGCTTATGAAACCCAAAGGAGCAGGACTCCTGCTCTTCCATGAAGGCCTCACCGTGTTTGGCCTGAAGAGGACCATCGTCGGAAACGGCAGAGTCTCCCTTGAACTCACCGGCATCGGAGGAAAGGTTGAGCCCGGTGAATCGTTCGAAGAATGCGCAGTACGCGAGTGTATCGAAGAGACCGGGGTGAGCCCTGAGATAGTCTTGTCCGCGAAGGCCTGGGTGATGACGGAAGGCATGACGCCCGAAGCCGGCCTTTCCGCAGACGGGTCCCTGATAACGGTCCACAAGCGCACACCGGGATATCCGCTGGATCTCGAGATTCGCGTCTTCGCTGCCCGGCTCGGGACGCCCCCAAAGCCCATTGAGAAAATGCGCCACCTGTTCTTCATCCCGCTAGGGCTCCTCAAGGAGATCGCCGTAGGTCAGATGACCGTGGGGGATCTACTCAAGAAAGGAGTGCGGATAGAGGGCGCCGCCGGTGAAGAAGTGCCCGAAGGAGGGGTAGTAACCTTCATCGACTCTCCGGGTGGGTACGCACGGTACGTTGAGGGCGCCTTGCTCGAGTATGTGGAGGGACTCGTGGCGAAAGAGCCTTGTTGAGAACATTTGCACGACCCGGCGCGGCAGGAGTTACGGCGTCGGGAAAGAGGAACTTGCCTGTTACCTTATCGATAAGTCCCGGCTTCCTCCATCGCTACGGGCGATCGCCTGCCCAGGTCCTCCCATTTCCCACACTTGGAGCCCCACCGGGCAACCACTCTGTCGTCGAGGATGATCTCCTGGATCTCGCAGGAGTTGGCGCAGTCGGAGCACTCAAATCCCCTACTCCTGGCGCTTGATAGCGCGATGCGGGCGACTCCCCGGAACGCCGTGGGGCGAGACGGGTTTTCCAAAGCCCGCTCCCTGGCGAGGAGTGCCGCGCCCCAAGCGCCCATCACCTTGAAGTGAGGGGGAACAGTGATAGGGAGTCCAAGCTTCTCCTCAAGGGCTTTGCGGATGCCGGCGTTGGCCGCGACCCCGCCCTGAAAGACGACTTTCGGCCTAATCTTCTGGCCCCTGGCCACGTTGGTCATGTAGTTGGCAGCCAATGCGGCGCACAGGCCTGCGATCAGGTCTTCCTTGCGATAACCCATCTGCTGCTTGTGGATTAGGTCGGATTCGGCGAAGACACCGCATCGCCCCGCTATCCTGGCGGGTGTCCGAGAACGCAGAGCCCAGTCGCCGAACTCCTCGATTGGAATGCCCAATCTCGCGGCCTGATGGTCCAGAAACGA
>CAZYFG010000024.1:16654-16889 GCA_964646835.1 uncultured Eubacteriales bacterium
CACGGGGTAGCCGTCCTTAAAAAAGACGATCTTTGAGTCTTGACCGCCGATATCGATAAGGGTGCCGACATCGGGAAACAGGAAGGACGCGGCTTTAGCGTGGCTGGATATCTCGTTTTTCACCACGTCGGCCCCAACGATGACCTTGGCCAGTTCGCGCCCGGAACCCGTGGTGCCGACAAACCGGATGCCGTCAAACCACCCGCCTTCCGAAAGGCGCCTGAATCCTTCCTGC
>CAZYFG010000024.1:16899-17480 GCA_964646835.1 uncultured Eubacteriales bacterium
CCAGATGGGTCCGCCCTCGTTCCGGATGTAGTCTTCGAAAACGATGTGACCGTCAGCGTCGGTCAACACGATTTTCGTGGTGACGCTGCCCACATCTACGCCGAGGAACCTCATGTCGCCGGTTCTTCCTTCTCTACCTCTCACTGACCGAATCTTGCCTTCTCCTTCCTTCCAGGAGGTCGCAGAACGCCTCAAACCTGGTCTCCAGGCCTGCAACCCCGGTCTGCTCCGAGATCATGAGGGACAAGACGGGGATATCCAGGTCCCTGGACACCTTGACCAATATGTTCTGGGCTATTATTTCCGGCATGCAGGTGAAGGGAAACAGGTGGATGACGCCGTCCATCCCGTGAGCCTTGGCGAGCACCGTCTCCCCGACGGATTCCTGGCCGTGACCCCCTACGTTGACCGGCAGATAGGGGGCCGCACTCCTCACTACCTTTGCGTACTGCCTGACCGCCGTAGGCAGCTTGAAGAGGTGGTAGTTTACCCACGACGTAACATCAAGCGTCCTGTATACCCTGACACGCTGCTCCAGCGAGCCGAGCATCTTCTCAGCGTGCTTGTTCGCAAAGGGCTCG
>CAZYFG010000024.1:17490-17753 GCA_964646835.1 uncultured Eubacteriales bacterium
TTCACGACGTAGACCTCACCGACAATCGTCACGCGAAGGGGGTTTACCTTGAGTCTCGGCACTCGTTCCATGTCCCGGCGGTAGTCATTGAACACCACCTTGACTTCACTAGGAGTCACGGCCTCATCGAGCTCCCGGCGAAACCGGGCATACCTCCTGTCGCCCTCCCCACGCTCGGCCTCGTAAGCCCTTACATCCCGGAGGATGTCGTCCGCTCTGTCCGACGTCGCGATCTTGGTGATGGCCATCCTGAATCCCTTGAG
>CAZYFG010000024.1:17763-17979 GCA_964646835.1 uncultured Eubacteriales bacterium
ACGGAGAGCACCCGAATAGGGTAGCCGCTCTTCCTCAGGATCTCTTCCATGACCTGAGCGTACCAACCCAACCTGCACTTGCCCTTCCCTTGCACCATGATGATCTTGCGCACGCCGTCTTCGGCGTGCTTCCTCATCTGTCCGATGAGAGTGACCATGGGGTAACAGATGAACTCGGGGGCGATCTCCTTCCCGAGCCTCACTATGTCTTCGGTG
>CAZYFG010000025.1:0-10205 GCA_964646835.1 uncultured Eubacteriales bacterium
CCTGGGCGTCAAAAAGAAGCTCCTTCCCGTCGGCCATATGCACCTTGCCGGAGTGGTGAACGTAGGCGGTTTCATGGAGTACATGGTGCTTCAAAACACCAGATTGAGCCTGGTTGTGAGGATGGCCCGGGCAATCTCGCAGGGAATCCAGAAAGCCGACTCGCTCCTTCGGGGCGCAAGCGGCAAGGTCCGGCCCGAGCCATTCCTCTCCGATGACGCTATTCCCTTGGTCCCAACGAACGATGCACGTCTTTCACTACTTCCTCGGGCGTTCGTCCGGCAGCGCTGACCACAGGCGCATCTCCCGCGTCCGTCATGCCGAGGAAGTTGTCATCCATGCCGGATACCACGATGGCATGGGGACGCGTGTCTCGGATTTCCCGAGGCTCGTTTATCTCTACGACCACGAAGCCTGCGTTCTTGAGAGCCTCCTGGAAAGGACGAAGCCCGCCTTCGACCGCGATTTTCGTCACCCCACCACCTCCTTGCCGGGCTTTGGTCTGGAGTAATGTCCCTCGGACCATTTGGCCGTATTCAACCTCACCGATAGGCAGAACGGATATGCACCTCACATGCAGACCGAACGGGAGGATATCGAGGGGGTTTCCTAGAATTATCCAGCCACACGAATTCGGAGGTGGGACGTCGGGTGTCTTGGGGCTTCGAATGCACGATCAGAAGGCTAATTGTGGGAGGCAAGTGCGGCGAAGCTGCGAGCCGCCTTAGGGAGCGGATGAATCGGCTGAGCAGGCCAAACGGCAGGTATCTCAATTACCTGGGTGTATGCGAGAGCCGGCTGGGGCACCTGGACAGCGCTCGAGACCTGTTCACCCAGGCTCTTATCGTCTCGCCTCGGGATTCGCGTCCTCTCAACAATCTAGGAAACCTGGCCTTCATAAGGAAAGACACAGACACGGCCCGTGAGTACTACATCCGATCCCTTAGAGAGAACGCGTGGGCTTCCGAGCCAAGACATAACCTGACCGTTCTCTACCAGGACATTGGCCACTCCGAAAAGGCCCTATCCTCTTACGAAGGATACATGACGGTCGTTCGCGCGGTTCGCTGGGGAAAGGTGGCCGCCGGAACCCTCCTGGTCTTGCTGGTGATCATCCTTTTGAGCCTCTAAGCTCCTGTAACGAACGCGACGGGACGGGGTACAATGAGCGTTCTATTGCCCTGGACACGAAAAAAGAAGAAGGCTCAGGGCCGCGTGGCTCGCGCGCAAAGGCCGGCCACCGGACGTCCTCGCCGCCCAAGACGACTGGGGCTACTCCTCCTGCTGGCCGGACTTGCGTTTGCGACTCTCAGGTTTCACGAGGCTTTCCAGGACGGTACGCTGCCCAGGCCCATGTCCGGAGGTTCGAAGGTCTGGGAAGTCTCCACCCCTAGGTGTGTAGACGGGCTTTACGCTTTGGCCGGAGAGGACGAAGGGAGCGCGCTCTACGGCCCATCGGGCAAGATCGCACTACTCCCTGAAGCTCCCGGACAAGCCGTGATTTCAGACGGTACGGTATATGTAACCGACGGGACCTCCTTGAACGCATACGGACCTGACGGTGCGCTCACTGCTACCCGGCCTGTGGAGCCGGGCGAACGGTTACTGGCTTGCAGCGGCCTCTCAGGCGTGCTGGCGTTCATGCCGGCCGGTGGGGCTTACGGCGAGCAGTGGATGCTAAGGGCCGTCAGTGCAAGTGGGACGATCGCTCCGCGAATACCGCTACCCGGAGTACCTTCGAAAGCCGCGAAGCACGGGAACCTCTTGTACATTGGACTTCGAGACATAGCCTCAGGCGGGCTCGCCCGGCTGGCCTGCGCCCGAGCGGATTCCGGGAGCCTTCTTTGGACTTTGCCTCTGGATCACGGACACTGGAGGGCGATCATTCCGGCGCGCGACGGCGCCATTCTCTATGCCACCTCTCAAAGCGCCGGGATGGTAGGCCCGGACGGCGGGGTCTTGGCGATCTTCCCCGTCAGGGGCGAAATATGGGCTGCGACTTGGGAAGGCGTCTGCGTTGCCTTGTGTCACGGCTCCTCAAGCCGCGCTTTTCTCACCCTCTATTCACAGGACGGCCAGGTTATTTGGCAGCACCGGCTTCCGTCCCCGGCCCACAGCCTACTCTTTCGGGAAGGCGTCATTGTTGCTCTGTGTCAAACCCATGTGATAGGGTTTTCCTTGAGGGACGGGCGGAAGGAGTCCTTTTTCGCAACTCGCGACCTGCCTCTCGCAGTAGGAGACGGCCTCGTTCTCTTCGGAAAAGACAGCGGAGCATATCTCGTGAGGTTTGACCAAAGCCGGACGCGCATTCCGTGAGGCGCGTAAGATAGAGGGAAGACAGATGTCGCGGAGGGGAGCCGGGCGCACGTTTCTTCTATTGGTGCTTGCCTTCGTCGCGGAGCGAGTCACGTACGGGCTGCCGCCCAGTTTGTGGTTTGCGACGGTCTTCGTGGCTGTCTTCGCGTTCGATAATGTTGGTAGGGTAAGGAGCAGCGCCGATAGGCCCCTCTTTCTGGACGACATCGTTCTTGGACTCCTATTGTACGCCGGCTTCGGTTACCTTTCGTCGCTCCTGGATGCAATGCTGTTCATATACACCGGCAAGCACGGTTCGCCCGCCATTCCGGCGGCCTTGATGGCGCTCTTGGACAAATCTTACGGGGGCGGATAGTTTCTCGGCGGACAGTTTCTCTTCGTAAAGGAGGTAATCGCCACGAACTACATTGACATAATCATTGGCGTTCTGCTTCTCCTTGCTTTCATACGCGGGTTCAGTGCGGGACTATGGCGATCGATGTTCAACCTTCTCGGTTCGGCGGCAGCCTTCTTGGGGGCGTACGCCTTATCGGGTCCCGTAGTTGACCTTCTGAACAAGCAGTGGAACCTCCTTCAGAAGACCTCGGTTTGGTGGAGGCGGGTATTTGAGACGCTGCCACCGCTCCTCACGCCCTATGACCCCGCCACATTCGACCAGGCCTTTTCGTCCATCGGCGGGTCTCAATGGGGGCGGCTCCTCCAAGGGGCTGTGAAACAGAACCTGGCCGCCGTTGGGTCTTTGGCAAGCCCTAACCCCACATGGTCGGAAATGCTTAGCCTCGCCCTTTCCAGGCTGCTCCTATCGAGCCTTGCCTTTTTTGTGCTCCTCTCGTTACTGCGCGTAATTGCCGAACTGATTGTGAGGAGTCTCGGGTTTACCGCCCCTGACTCTCTGGCGGTGCGTCTCTTGGGAGGTCTGGTCGAGACCGGTCTCTCAGTTGTCTGGCTGTCGCTCTTGGCAGGAATCCTGTTCCCCTTCCTCACCGCAGGTTTCTTGGGAGGGGCCAGGGAACAGGCATCCACCTCTTATCTCATGGCGATCCTCATGTCCGTTTACCAGACTATTTGGCCGGCCATCATCGCCAGAGTCAAACTATAGGCGGGGAGGCTTCCGGTCTTGCTTATCCTGAACCCGCCCCTAAGGGCAGGCGACATCGTCCAGATGAAGAAACCCCATGCGTGCGGCGGAGATATCTGGGCGGTGCTCATGGCAGGGGCAGATGTCAGGTTGAAGTGCAGGGACTGTGGCCGGGTGGTCCTCTTGGACCGGGTGAAGTTCAACTCGAGGCTCAAGAAGAGGATATATACGGTGCCCGACGATTCGCCTACCAGCTAATGGGAAATCGCGTCTCCGGACTTGTGACCGGGAAGAGCTTTGGACTATAATTGGCTGGCGCCGGTTGAGCGAAAGGGGCGACGCCCCTTTACTCCCGCCCCTACCATATACGGGGCCACAAGTCCAAGGGAGGAGGATATTGTCTTTGCGAAAATACGAGCTGTTGTTCATCACACGCCCCGAGTACGACGAAGAGAAGATCGCCTCGATAATCTCCAGGTACCAGGAAGTCATCACTCGCGGAAACGGCACGGTTCACTCTGCCGAGAAGTGGGGAAAACGGCGGCTTGCCTATGAGATCAATGACATGCGGGAAGGGCTCTACATCTTGATGCTCTTCGACGCGGAGCGCGAGGTCTCGGCTGAACTCGATCGCCTGATGAAAATCGACCAGGATGTCGTGCGCCACATGATTTCCAGGCTCGATAACGTGAAGCACAAGCAGCGGACTCCAAGGCAGCCTATGAAGCGTGCCCAGGAACCCCGGATAGAGTCTCACGATTCCCAGGCGGTGCGAGTTGTGAGGGAAGCTCCGGTCGAGAAGGAGCCGGAAGAGGGACTCACTAATGAGAGACCCGAAGGAGAACAGGTAGAACCGAAATAAGCGCCGTTTTGGAGGGAAGAGAGTGCTCAACCGCGTTGTATTGATAGGGAGACTAACCAGGCAGCCCGAGCTCCGGATCACTCCCAGCAGCACCTCTGTGACTACGGTGACTCTGGCTGTTGACAGGAGGCCCAATCAGGCCGGGCAGAAGGAAGCCGACTTTATAGACGTTGTATTGTTCGGCAAACTTGCCGAGATAACGTGCAAGTTCATGGACAAGGGCAGGTTGGTGGCGGTAGAAGGCAGGATTCAGACCCGTACTTTTGAGACCAAAGAGGGCCAGAAGAGAAAAGTGGTCGAGGTAGTGGCCGACAACATCCAGTTCCTGTCGCCCCGACCGAAGAAGGACAACGTCGACGAGATGTTCATTGACGATGTGGACCTGAGCAGCCAAGAACCGCAGCAATAGGCCCACATCCCCCATAGATCGAAGGAGGTTTTTTCGTTGAGGCGAGAAGGCGGCCGAAAGGCTAAGAAGCGCGTCTGCGCGTTTTGCGTTGACGGCTTGTCAGATATCGACTACAAAGACGTCCCGCGCCTCCGCAGGTTCATCACCGAAAGAGGGAAAATCCTTCCGAGGAGGATCACCGGGAACTGTGCCCATCACCAGCGTCTTCTGACCCAGTCAATAAAGAAGGCTAGAGTGATGGCTTTGATGCCCTTCACCATCGAATAGGTGAGGCAGGCAGGCTGTTCTATAGGCAGCTAGGGCGGGGCTCCTTCGTGGCGCCCCGCCTTGCCCACATATGGGACCTTCCGGTGGGCAGGAAGAGAGGTGTCGGGCTTTGAGCAATCCGGCGAGACCCCTTGTGGAGAGCGCTCTCCTGGCTGCGCTCGGGGCGCTCTTCATACTCATAGCGTTCTACGTGCCACTTCTCGGGCTGTTCGCCACACTTGTTTCACCTCTCCCCACAGCCTTCACGGTCATACGCCACGGGCTCAGGTGGGGGGTGCTTTCGTCGGTCGTGACCCTTGCCATCCTCCTTCCTTTCCTGAGCCCGGTAATGGCCATCACACTGTGGGTTGTCTACGGCACCATGGGGGTCGCTTTGGGCTACAGCGTCCGGCGGGGCCTACCGCCGGAACGGACAATAGGCCTTATGACCGGTGCATCGCTTGTGGGCCTGGCAGTCGATTTCCTCGGGGCCTATCTGGTGACCGGCGTCACGCTCCGGCAGTTGGCGGAACAGACAGTAAAGATGTTCAACGAAACTTACGAGATCCAAAAGAGATTATTGGGCGAGAATCCTGTCCTGGAAGAGATGATGAAGACCGCCACTCCGGAAATGCTCACCCGCATGCTGCCGGCAGGCCTCTTGCTGTCATCCCTGGTCCTCGCATGGGTGAACTTCGAACTGGTACGGCGAGTGCTTCCCAGGTTCGGATACACGATCGAGCCCTTGAGACCCTTCTCGAGGTGGATCATGCCGGAAGCCACGGCTCACGTCTGGCTTCTCTCCAGCATTCTTCTTCAGTTCCAGTCGCTATACGCCGAGAGGTTCCCGTTCCTTCCCGGTCTCCTCGAGAACGTTTTTCTCATGGCGGTATTGGTCCTCCTACTCAATGCTGCGTCTGCCCTGTGTTTCCACATCCGCCGGTTGGGGATCCCCGGAGGGATGGCCGGTTTTTTCACCGTCCTAGCCGTCACGATGGTCCTGTCGTCTCCCCTTCTGGGGCTGGGCGCCCAGTTTTTTGGTATGATAGATATACTCTTTGACCTGCGGAGAGTGAGATACCCCGAGCTTTACGGCACTTAGGCCGTCAAATGGGATGACATAGGTTACCTATCTTCAGAGAGGAGGTCCGCCGTGGAGGTTATCCTGAGACAAGATGTTCCCGGTTTAGGCAGGAAGGGAGACAAGGTCAACGTGAAGGACGGGTACGCCCGTAATTACCTTTATCCCAGGAACTTGGCGACGCCCGTAACCAAAGGAACCCTTAAGGAACACGAGACCCTTCAGGTTGCCAAGAAGGAGAAAGAAGAAAGGCTCCTTGCCGAAGCGACCAAGAGCGCCGGGAAGATTGCCGACCAGACCCTGGTGTTCGCCAAGAAGGCGGGCCAAGGACGGATCTTCGGGTCGATTACCCCCCAGGAGATCGCGAACAGGATCCAAAAGGACTTCAAGGTCCAGGTGGACAAGCGCAAAGTGCTGCTTGAAGAGAACCTCAAGGAACTGGGGACTCACAAGGTAGAGATCCAGCTCCACCCGAAGGTCAAGGTAACAGTGAATGTTGAGATAAGAGCGGAGGAATCCAAGTAACTTGGATGAGATAAGGGGAATGTCCGGGAGGCTTGACGCCGAAGAGCTCCTGAAAAGGCAGGTCGGCGCGATGTTCGGCTTCCTGGCTTCAGTATATGGTCCGGAGAAACTCGTCCTCAAGGCCGGGCGTCTTGACGCGCTGGCCGGCATGCGTTCAAAGGACCTTTCCCAGCAGGTGGCGGCGCTTCAGAAAGTCGTCTTCGAGGACCCTACCATACAGCCGCCCACTGAAGTCGACGCCATCCCGGGAATCCTCGAGGAGTGCCAGGAAGAGATAGCCGAAAAGATAGCCAGGCAAGGCATCGAGCAGGACATCGAGGAACGCGTCTCCAGGCGCATGCAGGAAAAGCACGACGAATACATTCAAGACATCCGTCGTGAGGTGCTCATGGAAAACGGAGACCCCGAGACGGAGGAGACCCGCAAGAAGCTGGGCCACCTTCTCAAACTGGAGGAGCGTTCAATCGCCAGGTCGGCGCTGTATTTCCTGAGGCCCAGGCGGCTTGGTGACATCGTAGGGCAGGACCGGGCCATCAAGGCCCTTCTCTCCAAGCTGGCCACGCCATACCCCCAGCACGTGATACTCTACGGCCCTCCGGGAGTGGGCAAGACATCCGCCGCGCGGCTGGTGCTGGAAGAGGCACGGAAGCTCAGTTTCTCGCCCTTTGCGAGAAACGCGCCCTTTGTCGAGACGGACGGCGCCACCTTGCGCTGGGACCCCAGGGAGATAACCAATCCGCTCTTGGGGTCAGTTCATGACCCCATTTACCAGGGAGCCAAGCGGGACTTGGCGGAGATCGGAGTGCCTGAACCAAAACTGGGGCTGGTCACCGAGGCGACCGGCGGCATCTTGTTCATCGACGAGATCGGTGAGATGGACCCGCTCCTTCAGAACAAGTTGCTGAAGGTGCTTGAGGACAAGAGGGTGACTTTTGACTCCTCCTACTACGACCCGGCGGACAAGAGAGTGCCCGAGTACGTCCGGCGTCTTTTCGAGAAAGGAGCCCCCGCCGATTTCATCCTGGTGGGCGCCACCACCAGGGATCCGGAAGAGATAAGCCCCGCGCTCAGGTCCCGCGCCGCCGAAGTCTTCTTCGACGCTCTGACCCCCGCTCACATCGCCTCAATCGTGAAAGGGGCTGCCCGGAGGCTCAGGGCCAAACTCACGCCGGAGGCAGTGGAGGTCATCACCGATTACACCATCGAAGGCAGAAAGGCCGTCGGGCTTCTGGCGGACGCCTATGCCATGGCGCTTCACCGGCGCGGCGAACTGCCGGAGAGGGTTTTTTTGCCTGTTGAGGCCGTGGATGTCAAGAACGCGATTGACGCCGCGAGGCTCGTTCCCAATGTGACTTCCAAGGCCAGCGAACGCCTGGAGATCGGGAAAGTCTTCGGACTTGGCGTCGTCAGTTTCCTGGGATCGACGCTTGAGATAGAAGCGGTCGCTTTTGATGCTCGCGAGAAGGGAAAGGGTACCATCCGGATGAATGAGACGGCGGGCACAATGGTGAAGGATTCTCTGTTTAACGCCTCCGTCTCACTCCGCAAGGAGTTCGGCATCGATCTTGCCGACAAGGATGTGCACGTGAACATCGTAGGAGGCGCGAAGGTCGACGGACCGTCTGCCGGGCTTGCCATCACCCTGGCCATATTCTCGGCGGTCACAGGCAGCCCTCTACGGCAGGACGTGGCGGTAACAGGGGAGATCTCTCTGGGAGGACAAGTCAAGGCCATCGGCGGGGTGTACGAGAAGATATACGGCGCCAAGCAAGCCGGCATGAAGGCCGTGCTCATTCCCAAAGAGAACGGTGGAGGAATCCAGGAGGTCCGCGGCATTCAGGTAGGTTTTGTATCGTCTCTCCGAGAGGCCCTTGATTTCGTGTGCCCAGACTGGCGGACAACCGTGCATTGCGCCTGATGAAAGGGAGTTTGCCTATGCTGGATCAGTCAGAACGGGTGCCCCCTCAGAACATCGAGGCAGAAGACTCGGTCCTTGGCTCCATGCTCATTGAAAAAGAGGCGGTCATGACGGCGCTGGAGCTTTTGTCTCCCGAGGATTTCTACAGGGAGCAGAACCGCGTGATCTTCAGGCGGATGGCCGAGATGGCCGAGGTACCCGAAGCGGTGGACGTGGTGACCCTTGCAGACAAGCTGCGCTCCACAGGAGAGCTTGAGAAGATAGGCGGTATGGCGGAGCTCGCAAGACTGGCCAACTTCGTGCCGACGGCGGCCAACGTGGAGTATTACGCCCGCATAGTGGCCGAGAAAGCGACCGTCCGGAGACTCATCGCCGCCGCAACCGAGATCGCGTCGGCCGCCTACAGGGGCACCGACGAGATAGACGAGCTCTTGGACAAGTCTGAAGAACTGATCTTCCAGGTTGCCAGGCGCAGGAGCCGCCAGAGCTATGTGCAGCTTAAGGAAGTGCTTGTGGAGACCCTTGAAAAACTCGAGTACATGGCTTCTCACGGCGGTGAAACCGTCGGCGTTCCCAGTGGTCTGGGCGACCTGGATAGGCTCACCTCTGGGTTTCAGCCGTCGGACCTCATCATTCTGGCTGCCAGACCGTCGGTGGGCAAATCCTCGCTTGGCCTCAATGTGGCCCGGAACGTCGCCCTGAAAGCCGACCTTCCCGTCGTTGTTTTCAGCCTGGAGATGTCCAAAGAGCAGGTGGCCCAGCGGCTCCTTTGTGCCGAGGCAGCCCTTCCAAGCCAGAAACTGCGAAACGGGTACCTGGACGAAGACGAATGGCGCCGGCTCTCCAGCGCCCTGGGGAGGCTGGGGGAAGCCAAGATCTTCATAGACGACACTCCTTCCATATCCGTCATGGAATTGAGGACAAAGTGCCGCCGGTTGCAGGCCGAGCACGGACTGGGCATGGTCATCGTTGACTACATGCAGCTCATGAGGCCTTCGAAGAAGGCCGAAAACCGGCAGCAGGAGATCTCAGAGATCTCCCGCTCTCTGAAGGGACTCGCCAGAGAGCTCAATGTGCCGGTTTTGGCCCTTTCCCAGCTGTCACGTGCCGTGGAACAGCGGCAGAAACAGATACCACAGCTATCGGACCTTCGTGAGTCGGGCGCTATTGAGCAAGACGCCGACATCGTCATGTTCCTGTACTCCGACCCCGAGGATCCGGAGAATACCATCCAGCTTATCTTGGCGAAGCAGAGGAATGGCCCCATCGGGTTGGTTAAGCTGTTCTTCGCCAGGGAAATATGCAGGTTTGAGGACCTTGACGTAGATCACACCGCTTGACGGGAGGTGCCGCCGTGGCGAAGTGGGATGCGATCATCGTTGGGGCGGGTCCTGCTGGCATTTTCGCTGCTATTGAGTTGGTCAGGAAATCCCCCGGGCTCTCCGTGCTCATGGTGGAGAAAGGCCGTTCTCTGGAGGCTCGGAACTGCCCGCGGGAGAAAGGCGTCGGAGGGTGCGTGAACTGCTCGCCCTGTTCGATCACTTCAGGTTGGGGCGGGGCAGGCGCCTTCAGCGACGGCAAACTGACCTTGACCACGAAGTTCGGAGGATTCCTGGACGAATACCTCGAGGAAGAAGAACTCAAATCCCTCATCGATTACATAGACCGTCTCTGGCTTGAGTTCGGAGCCTCGTCGCGCCTCTTCGGTGCGGACGAGGAAGCCATTGCCCAACTGGTAGCTCAGGCCGCAAGAGCCGGTCTGGACTTTGTGC
>CAZYFG010000025.1:10221-13837 GCA_964646835.1 uncultured Eubacteriales bacterium
TACGCAATATGCATTCGTACCTCGCTCCCAATATTGAGATCCGTACTTCCACTTCGGTTCAGGAGTTCACTTGCGAAAAGGGACGTGTGACCGGAGTCATGCTGGCTGACGGAAGTCGCGAGGAGTCGGGCCTGGTCATTGCGGCGCCCGGGAGAGAAGGCGCCGAGTGGTTCGCCGGAGAAGCCCAGAGACTGGGACTGGAGACCGAGAACAACCCCGTTGATGTCGGAGTGCGTGTCGAGGTCCCCGCCGTGGTCACTGACCCTGTGACCGAGAAGGTGTGGGAACCCAAGATACACTACTACAGCAAATCCTTCGACGACCTGGTGAGGACTTTCTGCGTGTGTCCCCGCGGCGAGGTGGTCACCGAAAACACCTGCGGCGTCGTCACCGTCAATGGGCATTCATGGAGCGAGAAACGCACCGAGAACTCAAACTTCGCCATACTGGTATCGAAGACATTCACGGAGCCGTTCAAGGAACCCATCGCATACGGAAAGTATATTGCCAGTCTGGCCAATATGTTGGGAGGCGGAGTACTGGTTCAGCGCCTGGGCGATCTCTGGGAAGGTCGCCGATCGACGGCCAAAAGGCTGGCCAAGAGCATGGTCCGCCCAACACTCAAGGACGCGACTCCCGGCGACCTGACGCTGGTCCTACCCTACAGGCACGTACGGAACATCCTTGAGATGCTGGAGGCGTTGGATAAGCTAATGCCCGGCGTATGGTCCAGGAACACGCTTCTGTACGGCGTCGAGGTGAAGTTCTACTCGTCCAGGGTAAAGGTCAGTCCCTCGATGGAGACGGGTATCCGGGGCTTGTTCGCCGTCGGCGACGGGGCCGGCGTAACGCGAAGCTTGGCTCAGGCTTCCGCGGCAGGTGTGAAGGCCGCGAGGACGGTCTTGGAGCGGGTTTCAACTGTTTGAATAGGCCTGCTTAATGTGTTACCATGGTCTCCTGGAGAGCCGGGCGCATTGGCCCATGCCGCGGAGGGGTGGCAGAGCGGTTGAATGCGGCAGTCTTGAAAACTGTTGAGGGTGCAAGCCCTCCGTGGGTTCGAATCCCACCCCCTCCGCCACTGGTACTCTTCAGGTGTACGTGGTAATATAGGTAATGCGCTTCTGGGGAAGCGTGCTGCGGAGAGGTCGCCTAGCCGGCCGAGGGCGACGGTTTGCTAAACCGTTAAGGGGGGAAACCTCCTTCGAGGGTTCGAATCCCTCCCTCTCCGCCATAGGAATTGTCTGCGCCGGTAGCTCAATTGGATAGAGTGACAGACTACGGATCTGTAGGTTGTGGGTTCGATTCCCGCCCGGCGCACCAGAGTGAAACGTGCGCCCGTAGCTCAGGCGGATAGAGCGGCGGATTCCTAATCCGCGTCTGCCGGAGGTTCGAGTCCTCCCGGGCGCACCAACGATTTTCACGGACTGCGTGGGGAATCGGCGCATGGACGGGGCAGAACGTGACTCTCTGGGCATGTCGCTCGCCCTTCTGGAGGCCAAGAAGGCCTACGCCTTGGGCGAAGTGCCGGTAGGCTCGGTCATAATGAAGGGCGACAAGGTGATCGGGAGAGGGCACAATCTCAAAGAGACTCTCCGGGACCCGACGGCCCATGCCGAGATGCTGGCCATACGCCAAGCGGCAGTGCATGAGGCTTCGTGGCGTATCCTCGATGCCGTCATGTACTCGACTCTCGAGCCGTGCCCCATGTGCGCCGGAGCCATCGTGATGGCCCGTATTCCCCGGCTCGTGATTGGAGCCAGGGATCCGAGGACCGGGGCCGCAGGCTCCGTCTTGGACTTAGTCCGGGATGAAAGGTTCAACCACCGGGTGGAAGTCGTTTCCGGTGTGATGGAAGAAGAGTGCGTTTCTCTCTTGGAGGCGTTCTTCAGGGAACTCCGGGTCTAAAGACCGGCCCGGAGGATGAAGGTCCGGAGGGGTGTCGGAGCGGTTGAACGAGCTCGCCTCGAAAGCGAGTAGGCGTTAACGCGCCTCGTGGGTTCGAATCCCACCCCCTCCGCCAAGCACATTTGCGTAGCAAGTGTGCGAGAGATGTCCGGGCGATACGAGAAGAATAAGGTTTGCTGTCATTGCGGAGGGGTGTCCGAGCGGCTGAAGGAGCACGCCTGGAGAGCGTGTGTACGGGAAACTGTACCGTGGGTTCAAATCCCACCCCCTCCGCCAGAAACGATTGTGTCCGCCAAGTTTGGCCGTGCTAGACGGGGAGGTAGCGGTGCCCTGTAACCCGCAATCCGCTATAGCGGGGTTGATGCCCGTCCGAGGTCGCTCCTTTTTAGGGTCCGGCCAGCGCGAGCGGCGTTGAGGGCTGGGTCCTGCGCAATGGGAAATCGTGAACCCCGCCAGGTCCGGAAGGAAGCAACGGTAAGCGAACCTTTTCATGTGCCGCAGGGGTTCCTGGTCGGAGCAAGCTACGTTGGGACCGCCTGGGGAGGACGGTCGGAGACTGGCGCACGGCCTTCACGTTTGGTACCGCGAGAGGGGGACCCGTTATGTCCTACGTAGCCCTGTACCGCGTGTGGCGACCGTCCCGTTGGGAAGACGTCGTAGACCAAAAAGCCGTAATCCGCATCCTGAAGAACGCACTCATCACCAACAAAGTTTCCCACGCCTATCTCTTCGCAGGTCCGCGGGGGACCGGCAAGACCACGGTCGCCCGACTTCTGGCCAAGGCAGTGAACTGTAGGGACCGGGCAGAGGCCGAGCCGTGCAACCGGTGCCCGTCGTGCTCGTCCATTACGGACGGAAGCACGGTTGACGTGATCGAGATCGACGCCGCCTCCAACCGCGGGATAGACGAGATGCGGAGCTTGCGCGAGGCGGTGCGGTACGTCCCTGTGATGGGCTCCTACAAGGTGTACATAATCGACGAGGTCCACATGCTCACGCAGGAAGCGTTCAACGCCCTCCTAAAGACCCTTGAAGAACCGCCGGAGCACGTCATCTTCATCATGGCAACCACGGCGCCCCACAAGATCCCGGTGACGATCACATCCCGCTGCCAGCGTCTGGACTTCAGGCGGTTGTCGGTTCCGGACATGGAAGCGCAGATGCAGAAGATCCTCCAATCCACCACCGTTTCAGGGAATCCCGTCACGTGGGATCCGGCTGCGCTCAGACTGATTGCCCGCGCCGGCCAGGGATCCATGCGCGACGCGCTGTCGATTCTGGATCTCTGCCTGACCTATGGCGGGACAAGGCTCACCGAAGCTGATGTCCGGGAAATACTCGGAGAGACTCCGTCCGAGAGCATGCAGAGGCTGTTCCGGGCCATCGTCCAAAGGGACGTCGAGACGATCCTGGAGGTCACGAGAGACGCGTCGGACAAGGGAAAGGACATGGGTGAGCTTTGCCAAGAGATCGGGATGTACGCCAGGGACATGCTCCTCCTCCGTTCAGGCGCGAGACCCGAGGTGTTGGGGCGTCCCCAAGATGAGGCGGACAGCATGGGTTCCGTCGCCCGTACCTTCCCGACGCCGCTTCTCATCAGTATCCTTGAGGCCGTGTCGAAAGCCGCCCTCAGCGTCAAGAACCAAGACGACCCGAGGCTGGTATTGGAGGTGGCTTTGCTGGGGCTCTTTATGAGGCACGAAGCCCTTCC
>CAZYFG010000025.1:13939-17382 GCA_964646835.1 uncultured Eubacteriales bacterium
TATGGGGGACGAAGCCCTTCCGCCAGGAGTATTTTCGGGAAATAAGCCTCAGTCCACCCCTCTTCTGCCTCTGGCCGCCTCGGATTCTGCCCAGGCTGCGGGCGCTTTCTCCTCACCTGGGGCAGGGAGCGTCCCGGCTCCGCCCGGAGATGCCACCGTTCACTCCGGAGACACCGGTGTTCAGTCCGAAGACGTCAGGGTGCAGTCCGGTGACTCCAATGTGCGAGCCCAAGAGCTCATAACCGTGACCGATGAGGAGATTGCCGAGGCCCTTTTCAAGAGCAGGAGGGTAAAGGTACACGCCTACCTTATCCAGGCGAGTCCTTCCAGGGTAGAGGGAGGCAAGACGTTGGTGCTCTCCTATCCCAAGGGCTACGCGACCCATATGGAGCAGATAATGCTACAGGAGAATAAGAGGATCGTTGAAGCCGGTCTCCTCAAACTGACCGGAAAACGATTGGAGATAGCCGTAGAGGCAAGCGACCTTAGCCTCCGGGGCGGGACCGGCGGAAACGGGGAGGCTGAAACCGCCGGCCCAGAGGGTGAAGAATTGCATCCCCTGGTAAAAGCTGCAATAACTATATTGAACGGGAAGGTCGTCGGAAGAGAATAGCGAGGCCGTAAGGCCCATAGGAGGAGAACGATATGCCGAGATTCCCCGGTCCGGGCGGTTTTGACATGCAGAAGCTCATGAGGGAAGCCCAGAAACTCCAGACTGAGATGGCCAGGGTGCAAGAGGAGCTTGCGTCTCGGACCGTGGAGGGTTCTTCCGGCGGCGGAATGGTGAAGGCCATCGTGACCTGCAGCCTGGACCTCAAGTCCATAGAGATCCAGAAGGAAGTCGTGGACCCCGATGATGTCGAGATGCTGCAGGACCTCATAGTGGCGGCTGTCAATGCCGCCGTGGCCAAGGCCCGCGAGACGGCCGATCAGGAAATGTCGAAGGTGACCGGCGGCGCCGGGTTGCCTTTTAGACCGTAACATGCCAGAGATTCCGGAAGCCATACACGCTCTGGTTGAGGAGCTTAGGAAACTGCCGGGTGTGGGCCCTAAGACGGCCCAACGCCTGGCTTTCCATCTTGCGGTCTCCGGGAAGGAGTCAATTGACCGTCTTGTCACGGCCTTGGTTCAAGCCAGGGACAAGATCGGGTTTTGTTCGGTCTGCGGAAATCTTACCGACAAAGACCCCTGCGGGATCTGCCAAGACCCCCGTCGAGACACGTCGGTCATCTGCGTGGTCGCCTACCCTAAGGATGTCCTCGCCATCGAGCGTGCCGGCTCGTTCCGCGGTGTCTATCATGTCCTGCACGGATACATTGAGCCCCTCAAGGGGATCGGGCCGGAGGAAATACGGGTGAACGAACTCCTGGCCCGACTGGACCGGAAGGGCGATCCCCCCGGCAGTCCCGGCGAATCCCAGGTCAAAGAGGTCATACTGGCTACCAACCCGGATGTCGACGGCGAGACTACCGCCTTGTACCTCGCAAGAGCGCTGAAACCCCGTGGAGTGAAAGTGACCCGTTTGGCCCGGGGACTTCCCTTCGGCGCCGACCTAGACTACGCTGACGAGGTCACGCTCTCCAAGTCCCTCGAAGCCCGGAGGGAAATGACCTGACACCGCAGGGCAATTGCCGCCTCCAAAGACGCCCCGCTGTATAAATTTACCATGCCGTGTCCATACTCTGAGAAGTGACGTTCGGCTCGTGAGAAGAGTAGACATGAAGCATGGAGGCGATTGCCTAGGATGCTGTTTAGGAAGAACGCCAATCCAGCGCTCGACAAAGAGACAAACGAGTATCTGCAGGCGCTTCATCAGGCGAGAAGCGAGTACGAAGTGGCCCAGTCGTGCTTCTCCGAGGCCGTAGAGCCGGAAATCATCGACGAAGCAATATTCCTCATGCAGGCCGCGCGCAAGAAGTACTCCTACTTCCTTAGGAAGGTCAGGGAATCGTCAACGCAGTTTATGTAATATCCTCCCGCTCTCCTTCATACGGATTTGCCGGAGGGAGAAACATGGACCTGAACGTAGTCCTGGGAGCGGGAGTTCTCCTCGTTGTTGCGTACTACCTGGTTAAGGCCTTGTCCAAGCCGCTGGCCGGGCTGGGGAAGATCGCCCTGCGCTCCGTGGTGGCGCTGGTCGTCATCTGGGCGGTGAACATCGTAGGCCACTACCTAGGCTTCCACATGGGGCTGAACCTGGTGTCGGCGCTCACCGTGGGGGTGTTGGGCATCCCGGGTGCGGTGCTTCTCCTGGCGGTGAAGTACCTTATCTGAAGAGATCCCGATGAGACCCCGGGTGATTCAGGGCAGGTAATCCCGGGGGTTAAGTGTCCTGCCGTTTTTCCTTATCTCAAAATGGACGTGGGGTCCCGTGGCGTCGCCGGATTGGCCCACGTAGCCTATGATGTCTCCGGCAGAGACGATCTGTCCCTGAGAGACGTTGAAGGCTGACATATGGGCGTACCTCGTTTCCAGGCCATCGCCGTGGTCTATCGTCACGAGCCTGCCGTAGCCGCCGAGCCAGCCCGCATACTTGACCTTCCCTCCCAGAGCGGCGCCTACAGCGGTTCCCGAACTTGCCGCGATATCGAGCCCGTCGTGAAATGACTCCTGGCCCGAGATGGGGTGAGTGCGCCATCCGTAGGAACTGGTGAGCGACCCCTTGATGGGCCACCTGAACGATGAAGACCTGGACACGACCGGGACCGACCTGGCCGAGGCGCCGGGCAGGAGCAGTGTTGTGCCCACTGGCAGGACCTGGGTGACATCAAGGTTGTTGACGTGGGCTATCTCCGCAATAGACACTCCGTACCGGCGGGAGATGTCCCAAAGCGTATCCCCTTGGGCGACCTTCACCACGACCCCGGATGCGTTCTCCATAACCGAGAGTTTCATGCCGACGCTCAAGAGGTCAGGGGACGAAAGGTTGTTGATCTGGGCAATTGACGCTGTGGATGTCCGGAACGCCTGGGCGATTGCCGTGAGAGTGTCTCCGGCGCGCACCGTGTATGTAACGAGCCTTACTCTCGGAGTCTCTGATTCCGCAGCAGTCGCGTCGCTTGTCGATTGATCGGAGGGGGCCGGAGGTTCTTCCCTGACGAGGACCGGGGCCGCAACCAGTTCGCCGAGACTTTGAACGGCTACGAGACCTGACGGAAGGGAAGGCGCGGGATCGACATAGGACGCTACCGGTTCTGGCTTGGGCGTCCGGTAGAGCCCTAGACCTATGCCCAGACAGATGAAGGCGACACACAGGAGAGGCCATCCGAAACGAAACCGCCGCCCCTCGTGAGGGGCATCCGACTTCACCCGGAAGGACAGGACGCTAAGGTGTCGTCTCACTCTATGGACACACCTTCCTCTGCTTGATCTTATTTGGCGGTGTAGGCGAATTATACCGCTTGGCCACGCCAAAAGCAATTCGTCTACCAGGGGATTCTCTG
>CAZYFG010000026.1:0-1224 GCA_964646835.1 uncultured Eubacteriales bacterium
GACCTCCCAGAGTGCCTAAGTGGACATCTCGACCGTCTTGATGAGACCTCTCACGATCATGTCTTCCTGGTTGACCTCGCCTATCTCCAGCGACTCGCCGGTAATGGCAACCTGGCCCTCTCCGACCCCGACGACGATGCGTTCAGGCGCATACTGGATGAGACCGCGGTGGTTCTGGATGAGGACTCCCAGTTCCCCCACGATGACGATTTTCGGCAGGTCAAGGCTAACGTCCAAGGGGAGTTCCAAGACCTCCGCAAGGTCGCGCTTAAGTTTCCTGAGCACGGCCGACTCCCCCTCACTCATCTCTATGAGAAGGGGCCTTCTCACTTGCCTTTCATTTCTGCTTGACGACTTTGCCCGATCGGTGCTACAAGTCATACAACAATCTCATGCGGCTATGACGAGGAGAAGTAACCTGCCGCCGCTTGCACAGAGAGCCCGGGTAGCGGTGAAACCGGGACAAGAGGCCAGGCGAAATACACCTCCGAGCCACCGGTTGAACCCGCCCAACGGGCGGCAGTAGACTCAGGCGGAGCTTCCACCGTTACCCGGAAGAAGGCATCGTCCCGGACGCCCGGGCACCGTGCCTATAGAGCGGGTTCCGACCAAAGAAGGGTGGTACCGCGGGCCACAACCCCGTCCCTCACAAGGGACGGGGTTTTTGTTCGGAAGAAGCCGCGACTTTCCTGACGGAGACCGGAGAGATTGACCAGAAATGAGGTGGTATCTTGGAAGAAAAACCTTCTCTAGGCAAGGCTCTGGCTACGTTCGGTTCGGCGGTGGCAGTCCTTCTCCTCACGCTTCGCCTGGGCGCGGGAATGCACCTTCCTGTGCTCTTGGGGGCGGCCACCGCATGCGTAGCCGCGAGACTCTCCGGTCTCAAGTGGGATCGCATCCAGGCGGCGCTATTCAAGGGAGTTCAGGACGGTCTGCCTGCCATCAGCATCCTCCTGCTTGTGGGGATGATCGTCGGTCTCTGGATAGCCGGGGGGACCATCCCGACTCTCCTCTGGTACGGCCTGTCGTGGCTTACGCCGCGGGTGATGGTGCCGGCCGCGTGCCTCCTGGCGGCAGTCGCCTCCACGGCTACGGGCACTTCCTTCGGGACCATCAGTACCTTGGGCATCGCTTTAATGGGCGTGGCCGAAGCAAGCGGAATACCGGCACCGCTCATGGCCGGGGCCATCGTCTCAGGCGCCTACTTCGGCGACAAGCTGTCGC
>CAZYFG010000026.1:1234-7646 GCA_964646835.1 uncultured Eubacteriales bacterium
GAGCATGTGGGCTCCATGATGTTCACGACCGGTCCCGCCCTCGTGATCTCCGTCGTCGGGTTCTACTTCCTCGGGTCGGGCGCCGCGAGCCAGGTCGACGCGGCATCCATCCTGTCGCTCAAGTCTGCCCTTGAGGCGAGTTTCAACATAGGCCCGCTAACCCTGTTGCCTGCTCTCGCCATACTTGCGATGTCCGTCAAGAAGGCGCCTGCGCTCCCCTCCCTGGCGGCAGGGGTCGCCGTCTCGTCGCTCTCGGCTTTCGCCACACAAGGCGCAGGCATCCAAGCGCTGGCTAAGGCCGCCACCAACGGCTTCGTAGGCCAGACCGGACATAAGACGCTGGACAGTCTCCTCACCCGCGGCGGGGTCATGTCCATGCTGCCCACGGTCCTCCTCATCCTGGCGGCAACCGCGCTGGGCGGCGTGCTGAGAGAAACGGGCACCGTCAAACGTCTTGTAGACGAACTGCTCCTCCGGATGAGGTCCCGGGGAGGCTTGGTGTTGGCGACCATCTCTTCCTGCTACCTAACGCTCGTCGCTTCGGGCAATCAGATGCTGGCCATCATCTTGCCCGGCCAAGCGTTCAAGGACGCGTTCGCCGAGAGAGACCTCCATCCCAAGGTCCTGTCAAGGACGCTGGAGGACGCCGGGACCCTCGGCGCGCCCCTTATCCCATGGAGCACCGCGGCCCTCTTCATCCAAGGGATGCTGAAGGTTTCCGCGAACAGTTACTGGAAGTACGCGCTCCTCAACTGGATAACGCCCCTCGTGGCAATCGCCTTCGCTCTTACAGGCAGTTTCCTGTTCCGAAATCAAGTCAAACGCAAGGAGGAATAGAAGAGTGATAATCGACGTCCACAACCACTTCTACCCCAAGGCCTATCTGGAGATGGTCAAGAAAGGAGGCTGCGTCGCCCAGGCGGGTCAAGACGACGAAGGCAATCTCCTCATAATCTACGAAGGGGACTTCAACGTCATCGACCAAGGCCACCGCGATGAGGACTTCCGGCTGACCCAGCTAGACAAGTTCGGGATAGACGCCCAGGTAGTGACCATGACGACTCCCGGAGTCCACATTGAGGAGGCGGGCAGAGGGATCGAGATGGCCCGGGCCTCCAACGAGGGATTCGCCGAGATCGCGAAAAAGAGCGGCGGCCGCTACGCCCCGCTGGCAGCCCTCCCGTTGCAGGATCCCAAGGCGTCAGCCGACGAACTCGTGCGCGCCGTCACCAAACTGGGACTTAAGGGCGGCACTCTCTTCACGAACGTAAACGGCAAGACCCTTGACCTCCCCGAGTTCAGGCCGGTGTTCGAGGCCGCGGCTTCATTGGGAGTGCCCCTGTTCATCCACCCGACAACCCCGGTCCCGGCCCAGATGTTCCTTGACTTCCGTCTGGCGGCCACGGTGGGCTTCACCACGGACACAACCGTCTGCTTCGCGCGCCTCATCTTCTCGGGGCTTTTGGATGAAGTCCCCGGACTCAAACTGGTCGCTTCCCACTTGGGCGGGAACCTCCCGTTCTTGGCGGAGAGGCTGGACAGGGGCTTCGAGGCCTACCCCGAGTGCAAGAAGCCCAAGAGAAAGCCTTCGGACTACCTGAAAGAGGTCTTCTACGACTGCGTGCTGTTTGACTCGAGGACGGTGCAGTTCGCCATCGACAGCTTGGGAGTCAGCCAGTTCATGGTGGGCAGCGACTACCCTCACCAGATCGGCAGCCTCGAAAAGGCCGTGAAAGTTGTCAGGGACCTTAACCTCAGCGACTCCGACAAGGACTTGGTGTTCGGCAAGAACGCCAGGAAACTATTTGGAGTATAGACCTGAGCGGGCCCGGCAACGGATCCGGTCCTTCCTAGGAGCCGGGTTCGGAACGGACACAATTGGAAAGGGCGGGGGACTTCCCCGCCCTACCTTTTCAATTACTGTCTGCGATACTCGGGTCGATTGTCGCCGCAGACACCTTGCCCAGCGGGCGGATTAGTACCTCCTCCGCTTCCTGGCCCGCGCGGCCTCGGACTTCTTCTTGCGCCTCACGCTCGGACTCTCGTAGTGCTCGTGCTTGCGCACATCCCTTAGAATTCCCGATCTCTGACACTCTCTCTTAAAGCGGCGTAGGGCACTATCAAAGTTCTCTTCCTTGCCTACTCTGATCTCTGGCAAACTCTGTCCCTCCCTCCGCCGCAGGAGTCTCTCCCGCTCCCGAATAACCTCTAGGATTGTACAATATGTCTCTTCCCTAGGTCAATCAGGACTTACGGTAGATGTGGCGCCACGAATGGGCTTGGCGGTCGAGAGCCAATTCCACCAGCTTCCGGACCAGCTCGGGGAAAGGAAGACCGCTGGCCTCCCACATTTTTGGGTACATGCTGATCCGCGTGAAGCCGGGTATGGTGTTAAGCTCGTTCACGTAAGCTTCTCTGGCCTTCATATCGACGAAGAAGTCCACCCTGGCCATCCCCTGACAACCGGTGACGAGGAACGCCCGGACGGCTATCTCTTGAACCCGGGCCGTCATCTCCGGGTCCAATGCCGCGGGAATCAAGAGGTCCGTCGTGTCCTCAACGTACTTGGCCTCGTAATCGTAGAACTCCCTGCGGGGCAGGATTTGCCCCGGGATGGACGCGACCGGCTCCTCGTTGCCGAGGACGCTGCATTCAACCTCAAGGCACCCGTCCATTGAGGGCTCGACCAAGGCCTTGGTGTCGTAGAGAAATGCCTGGTCAAGGGCATCGCCCAAGAGCTCGGGGCTTTTCACCTTGGTGACTCCCAGACTTGATCCGGAGCCTGACGGCTTGGCGAACAAGGGGAAGCGCACCCGGGCGAGGAGGTTATCCAACACCTCCTGCCTCTTGGTTCGCCAAGCGTGCCTTTCCACCGGGATGGCGGTCACGTGGGGGACTCCCGAGCAGGCCAGAAGCCGTTTGGTTGTGTGTTTGTCCATGCATACGGCTGAACCGAGGACCGGAGCGCCGACGTAGGAGAGCCCTGAGAGCTCCAGGAGCCCCTGGACCGTCCCGTCTTCTCCGTAGGGCCCGTGGAGTACCGGGAAGACCACATCGATCTCCCGAAGCGTCATCACGCCGTCGCCGTTTACCCAGATCCCCTTCTTGTCGGGATCGGGCAAGAGGCAACAAGCCGGACCCATCTCCGCCAACACCTCAGGGCTCCCGCCTTGGAAAAAGGCCTCGCCGTCACCGAGGTACACCCACTGGCCTTTCCTGGTCACTCCGATAGCTTCCACCGCGAAACCGGCCTCAAGGGCGGCCCCTATGACCGAACGGGCAGACATCACGGAAACTTCATGTTCGCCCGACCTTCCGCCGAAGATAACTCCCAGCCTGAGCACTTGTCATCACCCTAATCTAGCGTCTCGGGGTACCGGTGACACCCGAGGGACCGGCTTCGTCGACATCCACGGAGATTACCTTCCCCAGAAGATCATCTTCTCCCTGGAAACGGCACCTGACATAGTTCCTGGTGAATCCCGAAAGCAGCCCGTCCTCGCGGTCATCCTCGACCAAAACCTCAAAACCCCTGCCAACAAGTCTACGGTGAAACGCCGTCGAGAGTTCCCGTCCCAGCGAGATAAGGGCCGACACTCGCTCTTCTTTCACCTTCTCAGGCACTTTCCCTGCGAAGTCGTAGGCACGGGTTCCCGGCCGTGCCGAGTACTTGAAGGCGTGGATCCGTGAAAAACGGGCGGCTCCCGCGACGTCCAACGTGGCCTGGAAGTCAGATTCGGTCTCGCCGGGAAATCCCGCGATGATGTCGGTGGTGAGCCCGAGGTCGGGAGCGACCCGCCTGGCTCTCTCGATGATATCGATGAAGAGAGCCACATCGTACCTGCGTCCCATCATCCGGAGGATGCGGTCACTCCCACTCTGAAGCGGAAGGTGAAGGTGATGGCACACATTGGGTAGACGCAGACAGTCGATGAGTTCGGGAGTGACGTCGTGGGGCTCAAGAGAGCTTATGCGGATGCGGATGAGTCCCGGGATCCGGCTAACCTCTTGGACGAGCCCGGGAAGCCCCCCTTCGCCCCCGTACAGGCCAATGTGGGTCCCCGTGAGCACGATCTCCTTGTATCCCCGCCGGACAAGCCTTCCGGCCTCCCGGATGACGCTTTCCGGGCTTCTCGATCTGGAGGGGCCCCGGGCGTAAGGGACCACGCAATAGGTGCAGTAGTCGCCGCAGCCCTCCTGGATCTTGAGATATGCCCGTGTGAGGCTGGGGGTCTCCACGGAAGTGTCCTCAAACTCGGAGCCCTCGACATGGGGCTTCACATCCACGACCGGCTCTCCTGTCTCCAAGGCGGCGGTGACCAAGTCCGCGAGACGGGCCCGCTCCCTCACCCCCGAAACCGCGATAACGCCGGGGATGTCCTGGACCTCACCGGCAGCGATCTGGGGATAGCAGCCCGTCACGACCACCTTGGCGCCCTTTCTCGCAGCCGCTCGGATTGCCTGGCGGCACTTCTGTGCGCTCCGGGACGTGACGGCGCACGTGTTGATCACTACGACATCCGCGTCGCCCTGGACAACGAGAAAACCCGAAGCTCTCCTTGAGGAAATCGGTGTCGTACTGGTTCTGCTTGCATCCAAAGGTCCGAAAGGAAACGGTCTTCATGGTGAAGTAGAGCATACCCTACCTTATCTTCGTTTCCTGCATTATATCTTACCGCAGGTGATCGGATATGCTCTCAGACACGGTTACGATCGTGTATCCCTTTTCCCTGAGACCGTCAATGAGCGTGGGCAAGGCCGACACGGTAGGCTCGGTCGGGTGCATGAGGATGAGCGCCCCCGGCACCGCTCCGGCCAGCGCTCTCTTCCAGATGGCTTCAGGTTCAGGCAGTCGCCAGTCAACCGTGTCGACGGTCCAGAGCACCGTCTGGTAGCCCATCTCAAGGGCGTACCCGACGGTATCGTCCGTCCACTCGCCGTAAGGCGGTGCGAAAAGCTTGGACGGGTACGCTCCGCATGCTCCGAATATCCGCTCCTCGCCGCTTTGAATGAGCCGCTGGAGCTCGTGCTTGCCCATGGCCTCTACGTGGTTGTGGGCCCCTCCGTGATTCCCGATCTCGTGGCCCTCCGCGAGCATCCGTGCCACCAAGTATGGGTTCTTTTCGGCCCAGGTGCCGGTGGGGAAAAACGTGGCTCTGGCGTTCTTGGAGGCCAGTATGTCAAGGACAGCGGGGACGTACTCTTCTCCCCAATCAATGTTGAACATCAGGGTGACGTTGGGTTTTCCGGAGTAACCCCGTGAAATGGGAGCGATGCCGGCCATGGCCTCCCTGGAGTCATACATCCCGAGGAGGTTCAGCACGCAGGCAGCCCATAGGAGCGCCGCCAAAGCGGCGCACAAAACGTATTTGCGCTTGAGGACAAACATAAAGGCACCACCCGTTAGAGCCTATGTGGGACCCCGCGGGTGGTAGAACAGGCCGTCATGCGGCTCATGAGTACAGCGACCGCCGCTATGGAGGCGGTCTCGGCCTTCAGGATGAACGGGCCCAAAGACACGGGAATGAACCCTTTGGACAGGGCCATCTCCACTTCCGAGGCGTCCAGCCCGCCCTCGGGCCCGATGATGATTGAGGCCTCGTCCCTGCCTTCCGTGGCTAGTCCGATATCCTTTGTGAGGCCCTCGTGCTCATGAGCGAGCAGGGGAACGCCTTCGACTCCTCTATCCAGGACCTCTTCCAGGGCGCGGATCTCGCGGATCTCTGGGACAGAGCCCCTCCCACACTGCTCCGACGCCGCCTTGGCGACCCTCATCCACCTCTCCCTTTTTGCTGCGGCCCTCTCGCCGTCTAGGCGGGGGATGGTCCTCCTCGTCACGATGGGTGTGAATGAGACGATCCCCAACTCGGTTGCCTTCTCCACCACCAAATCCAGGTTCTCGCGCTTCAAGAGGGCTGAGTAGAGGTGAATGCGGCACGGCGGGGGAGCCACCCGCGTCCGGCCGGCTATGGACGCGACTATCTTTCCGGGCAACACGTCCTGCACCACGGCGTCATACTGGGTCTCACCCAGAACAGCGCGGAAGGCTTCACCGGTCGACAGGCGCTGTGCCAGAGCGTGCCGGTAAGTCTCACCCGTCAAGACGATCTGGTTTCCCAAGACCATTGAAGACTCTACAAAGTAGAGAGGTGGGGTGTGACCGGCGCCCGACTTCACTTGGACCCTCCGTCCGCTCCCCGCAGCTTATCAAAGAAGGACCTGGTGTCGGCGAACGTCTCGCCGTCGAACTTGCCCAGTTCCTTCAATATATCCTTTTCGTGGGCGCTGAGCTTGGTAGGGATTCTCACGCTCAACCTGACCAGCATGTCGCCCCTTCCCTTGGAGCGGAGACGCGGCATGCCCTTGCCTCTCAGCCGGATGACGGCGCCAGGTTGCGTGCCCGCAGGCACAT
>CAZYFG010000026.1:7666-8593 GCA_964646835.1 uncultured Eubacteriales bacterium
CGGTCTCCCCGTCTATCCCGGCCACAACAACAGACCCGCCGATGGCGGCCAGCGGGAAGCTCACCACCTGGTCGAGAATGAGGTCGTCTCCTTGACGCTGGAACCGCTCATGCCGGCGGACAAACACGACCACGTACAGATCGCCCTTTGGCCCGCCCCTCACCCCGGCGTTGCCCTGACCCGAGAGCCTGAGACGCAGCCCGGAATCGGCACCGGCCGGCACCTTGACTGTAACTGTCCGGGTCCTCGAGACCTGTCCCCTGCCGCCGCACTCCTTGCACGGCTTTTCAACCACTTTCCCGGTACCGCCGCACCTCGCGCACGGAGCGACCGTCACAAAAGATCCCAGCATAGTCGACCTTGATGACCTCACCTGACCGGTACCGCGGCACGTGGGGCAAGTCGTCACCTTGGTCCCCGGCTCGGCGCCGCTCCCGTGACACCTCTCGCACTCTTCCGTGCGGGGGATCCTCACATCGCGCTCGACGCCTTGGAAGGCCTCCTCCAGGGTGATGTCGATCTCCAGTTCGAGGTCATCACCCCTCCTGGGCCCGGTGTCCGGCTGCCTCCTGCCTCCCAGGATCTCCTCGAAGCCCCCGAACAGGTCTCCAAAGGGAAACCCGCCGAAATCGCCGAAGACGCGTCCGAAGGGGTCGCCCGCGCTACCGCCGGCTCCTCCCCCGCCCCCGGCGGCAAAAGGCCCGTTGGGGTTCCCGTAAGCGTCGTAGTTCGAGCGCTTGGTCGGGTCGGAAAGCACCTCGTAAGCCTCGTTTATCTCCTTGAAGCGGGCTTCGGCGTCCTTGTCGCCCGGGTTGGCGTCAGGATGATGCTTCTTGGCAAGCTGCCTGAAAGCTCTCTTTATCTCGTCTTGGCTGGCGTCCTTACCGACGCCCAACACCTCGTAGTAGTTCTTGCTCAAAACTCCAT
>CAZYFG010000026.1:8603-12187 GCA_964646835.1 uncultured Eubacteriales bacterium
CCTCCGCGGACTTAGCTTCGGAAGAGCCCTGCCCTTCGTCTTTCTTCTTGATGATCGTGTCGATCCTGAGTATCGCGCAGGCGATCTCCAGCGCCGCCTTGAGAGCATGGGTCTTCACCGGCGCCGGGTCGATCACGCCCATCTGGACCATGTCGCGGATCTCGCCCGAATCGCAATCCACCGCCAGAGAGTCGCTGTTCTCCTCGGTCTGCCTCGCCATGGCGTCTCCGACTTTCTCAAGGGGATTGAAACCCGCATTGGACACGATCTGGGCCATGGGACGCTTCAAGGCCTCAACGGCGCAGAGAAGGCCGTATGCCTGCATCCCCTTTTGGCTCTGCCTCATCTTCTCAACTTCTCGGGCACACGCCAGCTCGATGGCTCCGCCGCCTGCGACGACCCCGCCCTTGACGGCGGCTTGCACGGAAGAAGCGGCGTCGGTGCAGATCCGCTCCCGCTCGCCTCTTACCTCCCCGGTGGTGGCGCCCACCAGGATGGTCGCCATCGGCTTCCCCTTTCCCCCGAGTATCCGTATGTTCTCCAATTTCTGGTCTTCGTAGATCCGCTCTGCCGAGCCTAGGTATTTGGCGAGCTCCTCGGAGCTCTTCTTGAGACCGGTCCTCTTTATCGCCCTCGCGCCCGTGTGCTCGCAGACCTTCCGTAGTTCGGAAGAAGACACCCTTGTGACCACCATTGTCCCGGCGTCTGTCAGGATCTCCTCTGCGATGTCCGATATCCCCTTGTCGATGACCACAAACCTGACGCCGAGGTTTACCACTTTGCTTAGGTTCGCCTTGAACTCCTCCTGAAACTCGAGGTATCGCTGGAAACCTGCTTCGGTGGCGAGGGCTTCCTCCTCGACCTCTTCGGGCTCCAGGGCATCGTCTATGACAAGCACCTTGGGCTCATCGAGGGACTCGGGCATCTCTTCGTTCAGGCGTTTCTTGTCGATAAGGATGCCGGCAAACACCTCGTTGTCGGCGCCCTCTTTGGCTACGATGGTTTCCGCCAGCTTGAAACGCTGGTCCAGGAGCTTCTCCTTGCCGACCATCTTGGCCGCCGCGACAACCAGGTCCGCGATATCCTTGTTGCCGCGACCGGCAACCAAGGCGACCTGCAAGAGCATGGGGTCGTCAACGTCGGTTATCTTCACGGCTTTCTCGGACACGACCTCCATCGCCCGGTGCACGCCTGCCCGCACGCCGTCAATGATTCGGGTCACCGGCACACCCCTGGCGGCCTGGTTCACCCCTTCCGAGAGGAGCGCCCCGGCCATTATGGTGGCGGTAGTCGTGCCGTCGCCGACTTCTTCTTCTTGGGCCTTCGCCGTGTTGATCACCATTTTCGCGGCCGGATGGTTCACATCCATCTTGGTAAGGATGGTCATTCCATCGTTTGTTATGACGACTTCGCCGAACCTGTCGACCAGAAGGGTATCGAGGCCCTTGGGCCCGATTGTCCCCTCCACGGCGGACGCTATGGCCCGCACCGCGCTGGCATTCGTGAGGAGAGCCGCGAGTTTCTCGTTGATCTCTGAAGCATCTGCTGCCTGGCCTTTGAGAGTCAATGTGGTCCCTCCCGTGTTTCGTTGCCCTATTCGGATCCGGAGAAAAAGCCGGTGAGCTTCTTCTCGAACATGCTCACGATGGCCACCGCTTTGGAGTAATCCATCCGCTTGGGCCCCAGAATGCCGATCTTGCCTTCGGTCCGGCCCGCGCTGAACGTCCCGTAGACCATTGAGATATCCCGCACCGAGTCAACCTCGTTCTCCGCGCCAATCCGTATGGCCGGGTCAGCCTCGTCGTTGGATCTGGCTACCAGAGTTTGGATAATGCCGTTCGATTCGATGGCCGATATGACCCCTTTCAGACGTTCGACATCCCGGAACTCAGGCAAATTGAGGAGATTCACGGGGCTCCCCACGTAGAGCCTCTCGCCGTCGGACATCGTGACGCTGCGCAGGAACTCCACGACCTGCTCGACGACCATGGCGTACCTGGACGTCTCCTCTTTGAGAAGGCTGTAGGCTCGATCGCCGACCTGGTCCATGGTCACGCCGGTAAGGTTCCGAGACAACATATCGGCCATGGACTGGATCTCTTCCTTTGACGCGTCGCTCATCTCGATGAGGCATGTCTCGACAAATCCGATGTCCGTGACCAAAACGAGGAGCGCCTTATCCGAAGACGCGGGCAAGAGATGGATGCTCCTGAAGGTTACTGACTGGCTTTCGGGCCCCAGTACGAAACCAAGGTAGTTTGATGTCTCAGAGACCAGCCGCACGGTCTCCCTGAGAAACGAGACAACGTCCCGGATTTTCGTGCGAAAGAGATCTTCAACCGCTTTTGACTCACCTGCGGTAAGTCCCTTCTTCGGCATGAGTTCGTCAACGTAGAACCGGTATCCCCGGTCGGAAGGCACGCGGCCGGAAGATGTGTGAGGCTTGTCGAGGTAGCCGGTATCCTCAAGGTCGGCCATCTCGTTTCTGATGGTGGCCGGGCTCACTCCCAAGCGATATCGCTTGGCAATCACCCGCGATCCTACAGGAAGGCCCGTCTCGATGTGCTCCTCGACAACGGCCCTCAGGACGCGAGCTTTCCTATCGTCGAGTGTCACGTCCCGCCCCTCCTCCTTTAGCACTCTGGCAAAGCGAGTGCTAACCTAGATGAAAGATAGCATTGGACAAGGAGGGGTGTCAATGAAGGGGTGGGGACCGCTAAGGTATGGGAGGAGCGGTGGGCAGCATGAGGGACGCCAGCGCCCACGCCAGCGCCTCCATGCTGTTCTTGCACTCCTCCATCGTGTTGCCGACTCCGCCGCATTCCACAAGGATGGCGTTGGGCGAATACTGCTGGTTGTAGACCGCCGAAGCGTAGAGGATACCTCTTGAGATGCCGGGATAGGCCTCTTCCAGCTTATCGCTTATCTTGCGACTCCGTTCGTAATTCCTAACCCATTTGGGGTTGTCGGTACCGATAACCAGGAGAATCCGGGCATAGGGCTTTCCCCGGATAGTGACGGCCGTGATATTCCGGGGCTGGCTGTCCCTGTGGATGTCCACAAGGTAGCCGCAAGACGGGTACTTGTCGAGGATGGCCTTCACGGTCTTTTCCGAACGGTAGTACGCCCCAACTCTGGTATCAGAATCGTGGACGGTCCTCGAATGGACGACCGGGATCCTGTAACGGGTCTCAAGCTCTTTGACCAGCATCTCTCCTACCCTCACCACGGTCTCGGAAGTGTCCGATGAAAACGCTTGAGCGGCCTGGCTCTTCCCTATCTCGGGAAGGAACGACTCAGTGGCGTGGGTATGGTATACGGCGACAAGAGGTCCTCCGGAGAGGGCCGCGGCGGCCGGGATCGCGTCATCACCCGGGGGAAGGGAGAACATGACGGGTGTGTATCCCCAGTCCTCTTCCAGCCGGGAAAGGTCCGGTCCGGGCACGCTGGCCTCTATGACCTGGCTTTCCAGGAGAAACCCCGGTAGGGCCGCGAAGGCCAAGTCCCTCGCGTGCCTCGGCGTAAACCCCATGAATTGCCCGCTAAGCCAGAAGCCCAACGGAGCGTCGGGTGTGTCGTGCCTG
>CAZYFG010000026.1:12216-17149 GCA_964646835.1 uncultured Eubacteriales bacterium
TTCCGCGTACCGGAGCATGGGGAAGCTCATCCTGAGGACTTCCTTTGCCAGGTCGTCCTTGCTCCACAAGAGGTCGAAAACCGAAAAGGTGCGGATGTCCTCGCCGGGACCGGGTTCGGAGCCGCCAAACGCGGGGAGCGCCGGGTCGATTCTCACTGACAATGAGAAGACGAGCAGAAGGATGATGGAGAGTCCTTCGGCGATAAGCAGCCGGACCTTCCGGTTCCCGATCGCGCCTACTCTCCTCACCCCCCAGTTTCCAGGGATATGTGACTGGGAGAGGGATAATGCGCGCGGAGCCGTGGGCCCGGCTGCTTATCGTCTTGGTGTTCAGTTTACGTCGTCGTGTTCCGTTTACCGACTAACCTACCGGATCACCGTTGGGATAAAGGCGTCGATGATGCCGACCACAAGCGAAGCGAGCAGCGCGCCCAAGATCGTCACCGACATGCCGGGGACCAGGAACTGGGCCACGTAGATCACTATGGCCGCCACGATGAAGCCGATTACCCCTCTGGACTGGGGTGAGACCCTCTCTCCCAAGATGGCCTCAATCGCCCATCCCAGAGCGGCGATCACCAGAGCCGCTACCAGCGCGTTCACAAAGCCGAATAGACGGAACCCCGGGAGAACCAGACCCATCACCATAAGCACTATTGCCGATACTATGAACCTCACTATAGCGCCTATCCACGAATTGCCGCGCACCATTTCTCACCTCCAGACGAGCCCTGCTGGACTCAAACAGAGGTTAACCCTGGAAGTGAGAATGTATGCAGCATGTGAGGCTTTGCCACTTGACATGCGAGAGGCCATCTGGGTATATTAGTTTGTGTCGCTCCTCGATAGCTCAATGGCAGAGCATCCGGCTGTTAACCGGAGGGTTGTAGGTTCGAGTCCTACTCGGGGAGCCATAATCTGTGCGCCCGTAGCTCAGTGGCAGAGCGGTCGGCTCATAACCGATTGGTCGGGTGTTCGATGCACCCCGGGCGCACCATCAAGCAAGTTCCACGTGGCCCCATGGTCAAGAGGTTTAAGACGCCGCCCTTTCAAGGCGGTAACACGGGTTCGAGTCCCGTTGGGGCCACCATCTCATGAAAAAACCACTGGAAAAACCGCCTTGACCCTCAATTTGCGCCGTCACGTCGCCGAAAGAACTTTGGGGGGGACTTTAGTCTCAGTTGAGGATCGTTCCGATCTACCAGGCCAAACCGGGGATGCGACTGGGCCGGTCCGTTCACGACCAGGACGGAAGGCTGCTGGTCGCCGCCGGTGTAACGCTGAGCGACCGCTTGCTAAGACTCCTGGAACAACAAGGCTACACCGCCCTCTACATCGCGGACCGGTTTGGCGATGTGGAACTCCCCGAACTGGTAAGCCTCAGCACACGGCACGAGGTCATACGAAGCATCAGCGAGTTTGTCGAGATAGAGGCCTTGCATGCGAGACGCTTGTCACTATCGATGGCGTCGGGCCACCCGAAACCCGAGCCCGGCCGGAACGTCCTTAGCAAAGCCCGGTATGAAGTCTCCCAGAACATGATCAGGGCAGCGGAGCTCCTGGTGAACGAGGTCATGTCCCGGAGAGAAGTCCTAATCGGCATGGTGGACATAAAGTCCCTGCACGACTTCAGCTTTGGCCATTCGGTGCAAGTGGCCTTAAGCGCCCTTGTGGTCGGAAGGCTTCTCGGTTACGACCGGACGGAACTCCGGCACCTCGGGACGGGTGTTCTCCTCCACGACATAGGCAAAACCGCCATTCCTTCCTCTCTCTGGACGAAGCCGGACGACCTGACCATGGAGGAGTTCGCGAAAATGAGGGACCATCCCCAAGCGGGATTCGAGATCCTGAGACAGACGGCCTTGGGGCTTATGCCCGCTCACACAGCGTACCAGCACCATGAACGCTGGGACGGGAGCGGGTACCCCCGGGGCATCGCCGGCGAGAAGATCATCGCTCACGCGAGGGTAGCGGCGGTTTGCGACGTTTTTGACGCGATGACCTCCGACCGCCCGTATAAGCGCTCTTTGCACCCCATGGAAGCGCTTTCGTTCATCGTGGCCAACTCGGGTATCCTCTTCGACCCGAAGGTGGTGGAAGCTTTCTCTAGCATCGTAGCTCCTTTTCCGGTCGCGACGGGGGTCATCTTGTCCACGAACGAGACTGCCATTGTGAAACAACTGAACCCGGAAGCCCTCGACAGGCCGCTCGTGGTAGTGACAAAGGATCCGCAAGGGCACTTCTACTCGAACCCCAGGACGATTGACCTGGAGCTGCACCCGGAAATCCGGATCGTGAGCTATGCCGAATGGTACAGCGCTCCCGACACGGAAGAGATGGCGGTCTTAGGCGGACTTGTGACCGCCGCGTTCGGCAAGACGCTTCCAACCGAATAAACCCTGCTCGTCATATCCCTCCGGCGGACCAAGTATCCTAGTGTGACGCTTGTTCATGCCCGAGGTGATCTGATGAGATTTGGTCCGGCAGGCTGCCTCCGCAGAGTGGCCAATGCCCTACAAACCCGGGTTCTCAGAAACGCCTTCAGCCGCATTGGCCTGTTCCTCATGTGTCTGGGTTTGAGCGCCGTGGCCACGTTGGCCCCGTTCGGGGTCGCGCGGATGAGGTTTCCCGTGCCCTCGGGCGGCATCGAGGCCGCTCCGGAAAGGGTCCCTCCGGAACCCCTCCGCACGCCTGAAGAAGCTTCATGCGAGATGCTGCAGGAGCGCTTTCGTGTCCTAGTGGACGGACAAGTCCTCAGCCTGGAGAAGAACTACGACACGCTGTCAGACACGGGGCTATGGTCATGGGAGAAGGAAGCCGCCCGCTGCGAGTACCTACAGAAGTGGGCTACGGACCGGGGTCTCAAGATCGTGGAGGCCAAAGCCCAAATAGAGGTGGATGCCGTAATCCCCGACAGTCCGGAAACCGTCTGGGTCGAACTGACGGAACACGCCCTCTACACCTACGCGGAGGATACCGGGGACGGTTCTCCCTCTGCCGGTGAATCTCCCTGGACTCACACCTTCGGCTCAAGGGCGGTGCATGTCGTGGAACTGGTCTTGAGGGGCAGAGATTGGAAGATCCGCCGGGATTGGTACGCCGACCCCATCGGTCAGGAATGCCACTTGCCTCCATGCGAGTACGTTATCGAGCCGGAGGCGGAGCCACCGGGTGGTTCCACCGTTCCGGAACCTTCTTCGAAAGAAGTCCGTCCCTCCCAAGGCGGCGAATACGATAGGCAGGCCGCCCTGCAGTACGCCGTCAGGTACGCCGGGGTGCCCGCGATGGAAGGTTCGGGCAAGTACAACCCGGACTACAGGGTATACACCTTCCTAGGCGGAGACTGCGCCAATTTCGCGTCCCAGGTACTCCAAGCAGGCGGGCTCAAGCAGGGATACGGGTGGCACTACACCTCCGAAGGAAGCGCCGCATGGGTGCGGGGCGAAGACTTGATCTGGCACCTTCTCTCAACCGGAAGGGGAAAGCGGATCTACACGGGGACCTTCGCAGGAGCCGTGAAACGAACTCCCGAGCACCCTTTCGGGGTAGTCGCAACCTTGGAGCCAGGCGACATAATCGGGTATGAAACGAAAGGCCAAGTCTGTCATGTGGCGGTGGTTCTGGGCAAGGACCCCCGGGGTTACGTCACCATAGCCAGTCACACTACCGACAGGCTCTACTTCCCTTGGGATATGGGCTGGAACGACCAAACGGTGTTTTGGTTCGTGAAGATCACGGCCTAGAGGTTGTCGGCGGTCCTGTAGCGGTTGCCTCCGTCCTTCTTGGCAAGGTACATGGCCTTGTCGGCCAGGCGGACGAGATCGCGCCCGAGCACCGAATGCAAGGGGAACGAAGCCAGTCCGGCACTAATCCCGAACTCCACTACGGTTCCGTCCTTCACCAGCGGGTTGTTCCCGAGAGCGGCAAGGATCCTCTCGACGATGGCCGCTGCCTTGTCGAGACCGGCTTTCCTGCATATGAGGATGAACTCGTCTCCTCCGTAGCGGATGACTTTGTCGTCCGCCCGGACCACTTTCCTGAGGACGTTTGCCAAGTGTCCCAGGACGGCATCGCCTACATCGTGTCCCATCTGGTCGTTGACGCCCTTCAGGCCGTCCACGTCGATGAATATTACGGAGCAAGTATCGTGGTCGGCGGACAGTTTTGGGAACTCCTCCTCCAGCCAGCCCTCAAGGTAACGCACATTGAGTAGCCCCGTAAGGACATCCGTCTTCGCTTCCAGCGACCTTGCTGCCAGCTCTTGCTCGAACCTGAGCTGCAACCAAAGGACAAACACGGACGCGAAGACGAAGACGATGCCCGCCAGTCCCATATACGTCGCCAGGAGTACCCCTGCCATGTTGATGAGATACGCAAGGACGAACGTCTTTTTCCGCTGGAGAAACCCGATTTTGGGAAAGACGTGGCTCCACTTCTGCTCTTGGTCAAGGGCGACCGCAACGGCTACAAAGGTATAGTTCACGACCTCGAACGTGAGGATAAGCAGGAACACCAGGACGATCTGGACCAAGGGCTCATGGCCGACCGGCGTGGTTCTGGCGACGCGCACCCACAGACTTGAGACAAGGATGCTTATGGTGAACTGCCCCGCGTTGAAGAGAGTGTTCAGGACGGCCTTCTTCTGCGTGAAGAGCTGCGTGAGGCAGGCGGCGACCTGACTCAGTACGGAAAGCGGAGGCCCGAACGCCCAGAGCGCCGCGTATACAACGGGGTCCGCCAGAGCGATGCTGTTGCCGTCCGGGAATGTCACGGACAGGTGCTGGCCTACTATCGCCAGAGTCAGGTAAAGGAAAGTGGTCAAGGGGTTAGGCAGAACGCTTCCTTTAAGAGCCCAAAGGAACGCTCCAAGCCCGGCTATGGACGTCGCCACCATGAAGACTATGATGGCGCCAATCCGTCTACCTGTGCCGTA
>CAZYFG010000026.1:17159-17376 GCA_964646835.1 uncultured Eubacteriales bacterium
GTATACCTGAACCCATCTAATCAACCCTTGCACCTCTTAGGTTGTAGTGAAATAGAACTACAGGCGACGGCCATCCCGTCGAGAGATATATCGGCGTCACGCTGGATGAGATGAATACTCCTGGAGATCAAAGGTTCTTAAACCCCAAGGTCGCCTTAAGAAGCGCTAAAGTGATATAATACGGCAAATCATCCGAGCAGATCCGATGACAGGGAGG
>CAZYFG010000027.1:0-4738 GCA_964646835.1 uncultured Eubacteriales bacterium
TTCGCCCATTTCGGGGGCCGGACCAGGGCGCCCCTCCTCTTCACAAGTCTGGTGCCGCAACGCTTTTTCTTGCTAGCGGCTGAAGAATGACGACATGCGTACTTCTATTGTCGGGCCGAGAAATCCTCCGGGCGCTCTTCAGTTAGCCCGTACTTGTACAGCAGGGCTTGCACTATGCGCTCCGCCGCTCGACCATCGCCAAAAGGGTTCTTAACCTGCGACATCCGTTCGTACCTTGTCCTATTGTCCAACAAATCAAAAGCTGTGTCTACTATCATCTGTCTATCTGTGCCCACAAGGACAACCGTACCGGCATCCAGCGCCTCCGGCCTTTCGGTCTTTTCCCTGCAGACCATGGTGGGAACTCCAAGGGAGGGGGCCTCCTCTTGAACCCCACCTGAGTCGGTGATGATGAGGTACGAACGGCTCATCAGGTTGACGTAGTCGGGATAGTCAATAGGGTCGAAGAGGACGGTTCTGGGCGCGCCTTGAAGGTGCCTGAGAATGGGCTCCCGGGCATTTGGGTTCCGGTGCACCGATACAAGTAGCTGTATGTCCTCGCGACCGGCGGCCAGTGCTGCCAGGGCCCGTCCGATGTTCTCCATTCCCTCTCCGAAATTCTCCCGCCTGTGTACTTCCACTAGGATGTTCCTACGAGACAGGAGGTCAATCTTGTTGAGGCTTTCTTCCTTGAAACGATACCCATCCTTGACCGTCATGAGGAGAGTGTCGACAGCGGTATTGCCGGTAACGAAAATGGACTCCTCACCAATGCCTTCATTGAGAAGGTTCTGCTTGGAAAGCTCTGTGGGAGTGAAGTGGAAGTCGCTGATGGTATCCGCTATCTTTCGCATTATCTCTTCGGGGAAGGGCGCGTATTTGTCTCCCGTCCGGAGCCCCGCCTCAACGTGCCCGACGGAGATGCGCAGGTAGTAAGCGGCCAGGGCAGCAGACCCCGTTGTGGCCGTATCACCGTGGACGAGGACCACATCGGGACGTTCCTTCTCTAGGACGGGCGTTATGCCCGCAAGCACGCGTTGGGTTGTCTCGGCCAGGGTCTGGTTGGGTCTCATAACGTCAAGGTCGTAATCGCTTTGGACGCCGAAATCCGAGAGGACCTGGTCGAGCATCTGGCGGTGTTGCGCCGTAACGAGGACTTTGGACTCGATAAGGGGATGGTGCGACTTAAGCGCCCGAACCACTGGCACCATTTTGGTGGCCTCGGGCCTGGTGCCGAAGACCGAGATTACCTTCAGGCTAGCCACACACCTCAACCCTTCCGCCGGACCAACCGGCTACCCTTGCCGGCTGCGGTCACGCCCGGTCTTCTTCGTCCCCAGGCTCAATAGTCCTGCCCGGTAAGCGACCACAAACATACCCAGGACTGCGAGACCGGCCAGAGGGCCTCCCGTACTGAGCGGCACGAAGCCCGAGACGAGGCCCAGTATGCCAAAGCAGAGACTCACCGCGTATATGGAGAGGACCGCCTGCCGCTGGCTCATGCCGAGTTCCAGGAGCCTGTGGTGCAGGTGGTCCCTATCGGCTTCAGACGCCGCCCTTCCAGACAGCTTTCTGCGCAGGATCGAGAAAGCCATATCCGATATGGGCACCATCAGGGTGAGGATAGGCGCCAGGATGGACATGGCCACCGCAGACTTAACAAGCCCTTGCACCGACAAGACGGAGAGGGCGAGTCCCAGATACATGGCGCCGGCGTCGCCCATGAAAATTGACGCCGGGTGAAAGTTGAAAGGGAGAAACCCGAAGACCGCGCCCGCCAAGGCGGCCGCCTCAGGGGCCACCGCTATCGCCCCGGCCTCCGATATGGCAAAGATCATGGCCGTTCCGGTGATCCCTACGATTCCGGCTGCAAGGCCGTCCAGCCCGTCGGACCAGTTAATCAGGTTTTCAAAAGAGACGATCCACAAAAGGGTGAGCGGCAGCGCAATCGCGCCAACGAGCACGATCTCGCCCGAGAACGGGTTCTTCAGGAAGGAAATGCTGACGCCCAGCTTCACTACCACTCCGGCGGAGACGAACTGACCGATAAGCTTTTGCCAGGGCTTCATGGGCCTCAGGTCGTCAATAAGTCCAACTACAAGGATGACAAATCCACCTACGGCCACAGCCGGAAGGGCGGTCTTCTCCCCGGTGTTCGCGACCAGCATGGCAATGACAGACGCAAGGTAGATGGCAACTCCGCCGAGGTATGGGACGGGAACTCTATGGACGCTCCGGGAGTTGGGGTAACACATGGCTCCGGTTCTCTTGGCGAGGAGGCGAACGAGAGGAGTAAGCCCCAGGGATAGGACAAAAGCCAAGCCGAAGGCGTATGCGCTCTTCACAGACACCCTCCTCTCATTCCCCGGTAGGCCCCTCTACCTGCGTCATTGTATAAGAGCCTGTCCCACGAGTCAATCACGCACGGTCTCTCCTCGCGGCTTCACGGCTCAAGACACGCCCGCGACAACGCCCCACCGCGGCCCACCCTACTTGGGCTCTCGGAACCTCACCACGGTGACGTTGGACTCCGCCAACAGGTCCTGGGCCAACCGGTCCGGATACGGATGCTTGTATATGATCTTTGTAACCCCTGCGTTTATGAGCATCTTGGCGCAGGTGACACAGGGCTGGTTGGTACAGTAGATCACGGATCCCTCCAAGGGGATCCCGTATCGGGCGGCCTGTACCAAGGCGTTTTGCTCAGCATGGAGACCCCTGCACATCTCGACGCGCTCGCCCGAGGGAATGCCCATGCGTTCCCTCAAGCACCCTACGTCGCTACAGTGCGAGAGCCCCGTAGGGGCCCCGTTATAGCCTGTGGCCAACACCCTTTTGTCCTTTACCACCACGGCCCCGATATTCCTTCTGAGACAGGTTGAACGCTTAGCCACGACTTCGGCGAGCTCCATAAAGTACTCGTCCCAGGTCGGCCTCTTATGTTCCGTCATCTATTGACTCCTCCGGGTTTGGAAAGGTTTCAAAAGGTTTCAGCTTTTGGCCGCCCTCTTGCCAAACTTCTCCTCAATTTCGTCCCAAGCGTAGACGGCTCTGTTCCCTCCAACCAGCTTTGGCCGGGTACGGGCCACAGTGAGATGGGCATGGCCTACGGTGTCCTGGCCTATCCGTACTGGGACAGCCACGGGCCTAAGGTGCATGCCTATGAGCGTGTCGCCGATGTCTATCCCCGCGTGGGCTTGGATCGACTCGACCACAACCGGGTCGGAAAACCGCCTAAGGGCCGTGGATGCAGTGGCGCCTCCTGCGTGTGGAACCGGTAGGACGGTGACTTCAGTGAGGTTGTACTTCTCCTGAACGTCACGCTCAACCACCAGACATCTGTTGAGATGCTCGCAGCACTGGACCGCCAAGTGGACGCCGGTCCCCTTGAGACCCTCATGGACCCCATCGAGGACAGCCGCGGCCACATCGGTGCTCCCGGTGGAACCGATCCGTTTGCCCTGGATCTCGCTGGTCGAACACCCAAGGACCACTATCTGCCCGGGTCGCAGCTTGGCGGCCTCCAAGAGCCCCTTGGTTGCTTCCAGAACCTCTTCCTTGATGCGGCTCAAATCCAAACCCTGCTCGCTATCTGCGCGTTGGGCATCCATTTCAGCGTGCCTCCCTAAACCTTTTCTCGATCTCTGCTATTTTGCCGACTCGCCTCTGGTGGCGCCCTCCCTCGAACGTGGCACTTACGAACGTTCTGACGATGTCGCGGGCAAGGCCGGTCCCGACAACTCGCGTTCCGATGCACAGGATGTTGGCATCATTGTGCTCCCTGGCCGCATGGGCCGAAAACGTATCCGATACAGCGGCAGCCCTGATCCCGGGCACCTTGTTCGCCGACATGGCCATGCCGAGGCCTGTCCCGCATACAAGTATGCCGATAGGAGCCTCGCCGGCAAGCACGGCTTCCGCCACCTTCACGGCGAAATCGGGATAGTCCACGGATTCCTCGGAATCCGTGCCCATATTTAGGGGCTCGTGACCCATTTCCCTGATGAGTTCCGCCACTTCCTCCTTCAGGCGGTAACCGGCGTGATCACTTCCCAGAGCGATCTTCATCCTTACTACCTCCATCCTGCGCTTGACTCAATCGCCCCTTGATTCTCTCACAAATGGCCCTCAAGCCAATCTCCAAATCTTGAGCTGTCTTGTCGTAAGCGGCCTGGCCACAGCCAATTGGGTCGCTCACATCGCCGGGAACGGCTCCCCCCGATGCCGCGGACAGGGTGACTACCTTCCCGGCATGATGGGGATAGAGGCGCGTGAGGGTCGTCTTGTGTCCCTCGGTCATGGTGATGACCGCGCCCGCCCGAGCCAGGTCTTCTTCTGTAACCGTCCTGGCCCTGTGTCCCGAAAGGTCCAGCCCCCGGGCGGCCATGGCCGTTTGGGCTTCTGGGGTGGCCGGCATGCCGTCCATCGCGGAAGTGCCCCTTGACCAGACGTTCAGTCGCAATCCCGGGCACTCGGATCGCCATATGCCCCTCATGAGGACCTCGGCCATTGGGCTCCTGCACGTGTTGCCCGAGCAGACCAGAAGGATGTTTACCTCCGGATTTTCCGCCCCATCCAGCGTCCGCCCTCCGCTTGCCCTCCTGAGCCTGTTCTGGATGGCCAGACCAAGCCCTACTTCCGGAAAGGACTCCGCGAGGATGATGTCGGCGGCGATCTCGTCGGCGTACCTTAGCCCTCTGAACAGCCGGGAAGCCACGCGCGGGAGATCACTTCTCGG
>CAZYFG010000027.1:4748-9210 GCA_964646835.1 uncultured Eubacteriales bacterium
CCAGGACGGTCAGATGGCCGGCCCAAAGGCAGTTAAGCCGCGAATAGGCCGGGACGTTCTCGCCGGAGGCCAAGACCAAGACTCTTTTCCCGGAAATAACATGCCTGGCCGCATGGAACCCGATGGCTTCGGCCTGCTCTTCGGGACTCCCAACAGCCAGATAGAGAGGGGCTTTAGGCGCGTAATGCCGGTATTTCATGCCGGGAGAAGGCGGCGATCCTTCAATGGGCGCGTCGGACGCGACTTCAACCTTCCCCAATACCTTGCTTAGGTCCTCCGGCGACAGACCGCCCGGGCGCAGTATTTTGGGGACGGGACCTGAAATGTCCAAGACCGTCGACTCCACGCCGATGTCCGCCGGTCCCCCGTCGACGATGATGTCGACCCTCCCCTTGAGGTCGTCCAACGTAGCCTCGAAAGTCGTGGGGCTCGGCTTTCCCGACAGGTTGGCGGATGGTGCGGCAACCGGGACCCCCGCCAGGTCAATCAGTCTCTGGGCCACCGGGTGGTCAGGCATCCTGATCGCGACGGTGTCAAGTCCCGCCGTGACAATCGGAGGGACAAGGTCTGACTTGGCAAAGAGCAACGTAAGGGGCCCGGGCCAAAAAGTCTCCATGAGCCGCAGGGCCCCTTCGGGGATGTCTCTCACGAGAGGAGGTACCCACTCGGGCCGGGATACGTGCACTATCAGCGGGTTATCCTGTGGCCGGCCCTTGGCCTGGAAAATGCGGCTCACGGCCTCGGGCATGAGGGCATTGGCTCCAAGACCGTAGACGGTCTCGGTTGGAAAGGCGACCAATCCCCCGCTGCGCAGGACCTCGGCGCAAGGCAGGAGCAGGGACTCTTCTCTCGCGAGAGGGTCAACCTTGACGATCTTGGTCTCCATGCGCACCCAACCTCCCGACAAGCCTAGACACGAGTTCTACCAATGACCACCCGTTGCCTTCCCGCGTAGTCTCTGAGGACAACCGACTCGGCCCAAAACCCGGTCTCCCTCATCATTTCCAGGCAGGTCCCTCCTTGGTCGGCGCCGATCTCCATCACCAGGTACCCGCCGGGTTTCAGCACCCTGTTCGCTTCGTTCACTATCCTGCGTATCACCAGAAACCCGTCCTCTCCCCCGTCGAGAGCCAGCCGGGGCTCATACTTCCGCTGGGCGATGGGAAGGGTCTCGATCTCGCCGGCGGGAATGTAAGGCGGATTCGCCGTCAACGCGTCCAGTTTGCCCGCGAAACCTTCGTCAATGAGGGGCGCGAACAGATCCCCGACCAAGAAGGTTACACGCTGCTGGAGCCCCAGCCCTTCCGCGTTCTTCCGTGCTAGATCGACCGCTTCACGTGAAAGACGCTTGGCGATTGATATCCCGATAACCCCGGACCCGCAGCAGACATCTGCCAGAAGCGGTGCCCGGTTCTCGGGCAGGAGGGTCTTGGCGAGGAGGCTCACGGCGGTCTCCACAACGTGCTCGGTCTCGGGACGCGGGATGAGGACGCTCCGGTCAACCAGGAAAACGTCTCCCATGAATTCGTGAAACCCTCTCAAATAGGCGATTGGCTCGCCTCCGGCGCGCCGTTCGAGAAGTGCGGCATATTCGTCGAAAACGGTCTCGGCGATGGTCGCCTCAGGATGCAGGTACACGAACTCAGAGGGCGTGCCCAAGACAAACGAAAGGAGAAGGGCTGCATCCCGTGCAGGCGTATCTGATGTCTTTGCCAGTAGGCGTCTGCCGCGAGATAGCGCCTCGCCCACGTTCATGCCAGTGACGCTTCCTCGATCCTCTTTTTCTCTTCGTCGGCGAGAAGGGCGTCGACCACGTCATCGATCTTTCCGTCCATGAACTCAGCCAACTTGTGGCTCGTGAACCCGATCCTGTGGTCCGTCACCCTGTTCTGCGGGAAGTTGTAGGTGCGGATCTTCTCGGCGCGTTCGCCTGTCCCGACTTGTGACCTTCTGGCTTGGGTGAGCTCCCGGTTCTTCTCTTCCTCGGCGATGGCCATAAGCCTCGACCGCAAGATCCGCATGGCCCTCTCCCTGTTCTGGATCTGGGACCGCTCGTCCTGGCATGTCACCACCACACCGGTTGGCAAGTGGGTTATCCTGACCGCTGAGTAAGTGGTGTTGACGCCCTGTCCACCCTTGCCTGAAGCGCAGTAGGTATCGATGCGCAGGTCGTCAGGACTTATCTCTATGTCGTTTACGTCCTCGGATTCCGGGAGCACCGCCACTGTGGCAGTGGACGTATGGATGCGGCCGCCTGACTCCGTAGTGGGTATGCGCTGCACCCTGTGGACCCCGCCTTCATACTTCAGGCGCCGGTAAGCCCCTTTGCCGCCTATGGCAAAGATGATCTCCTTGAAACCTCCCAGGTCCGTGGGGTTCGAAGTAAGGATCTCCGTTTTCCAGCGCCGGTCCTCAGCGTACCGGCCGTACATCCGAAAGAGGTCGCCCGCGAACAAAGCCGCCTCTTCGCCGCCTGTTCCCGCCCGGATCTCGACAATGACATCCTTATCGTCATTGGGGTCTTTAGGGATCAGAGCAACCCTTAGTTCCTGTTCCAACTGGATTTTCTGCTCCTCGAGCGACGCCAGTTCTTCCGACGCCATCGCCCTCAGATCCCGGTCTTCTTCGGTCTCCAATATCTCGCGGCTTCCGGCCATGTCATCGAGAACGCGCAGGTAACGCCGGTAAAGTGCCACCGTATCCTCAAGGCGGGCCCTTTCCTTGGAGATCTCCCTGTACCTCTTGGGGTCGGAGAAAACCTCAGGTTTCTCCAACTCCGCCGAGAGGTAGTCGAAACGCTCGGCCAGTCCGTCGAGCTTACCTGCCAGGCCTATGCTTTCGTGCTCATTGCTCACCGGAAACCACCTCTTTCGGCTTCCACCAGCCGGGCCAAGCTATCGGCGGCCACTTCCAACTGCCCGGGGTCAGGCTCTTTAGTAGTCATGGACTGAAGGCCCATCCCCGGCGCTCTCAGGACACGCCAAAAGACACCCTTCCTTGTAGCGGAAGCCTTTAGGAACTCATATGACAACCCTGCGGTAACGGGCAGGAGCGCCAGCCGTACCGCTACCTTATTCAACACTCCCTGTGGCGTCACAAAGAGAAACAGTACCCAGGTAACCAGCACCACGATGAACAGAAAACTGGTGCCGCACCTCGGGTGCAATCGGGACTCCCGACTCGCCCGAGACGCCAGAAACTCGCTGATCTCAGCTACTCCCCACTTCTCGAGATAGATCTTGTCGTTTATCTCCCGGTGGTGATTCTCCCAAGCCCATATCACCTTGTGCTCTGCCCCGTGGTACTCGAGCACCCTTTGGATTTCCTTCATCCTCGATATGGATGCCACGTAGACTACCAGCACTATCACTCTCACCAAGGCCTCAGTGAGGCTCGCCCAGAGGGTCCCCGTAACCTTGAGCGCCGCCGCCAGATGGGGCGCGACCACTGCCGGAAGGACTATGAAGAGAGTGATCGCCAGGAACGCGGCAATCACGATGCTCAAGTCGGCGAGGCCTTTCGAAGACTTCTGCTCTTCGGGGAAGGATATGTCGGCCGACTTCATAAGCATCTCTACGCCCAACGACAGGGAATCCCAAAAGGCCAAAGTTCCCCTCACAACCGGCAGGCGGAAAAGAGCGTTTCCGTGGGAAGGAGACTCGGCTTTCTTGACAAGGGAGACAATCTCACCCTTAGGGTCTCTCACGGACATGGACGCAAACCGCGGACCCCTCATTACGACTCCTTCTATTACCGCCTGGCCTCCGTAAGAAGGCGAATCGGCCACGTGAACGCCCCCCGCATTCGCGACTTGGCATCACAAGCTATTTTACAGGAAAATGAAAAGGCAGAAACCGTAAAATGGTCTCTGCCTCTCGTGTGCGGCGACTAACGGCCTTCCTTCTGCACCTCTACCTTCTTCTCGCCTTCGAGATACCCGTACTTCTGACGGAACCTCTCCACACGGCCGCCCGTGTCGATGATCTTCTGTACACCGGTGAAGAACGGGTGGCACTTGGCGCAGATGTCTACCCTGACGCCCTTCTTGGTGGAACCGACTTCATACGATGCGCCGCAGGCGCAAGTGATCGTCGTCTTCTCATATTTAGGATGGATCCCGGGCTTCATTCGAAATCACCTCAGAGTAATCGCGGTCCATTAGAACCAAAGCAAACAGAAAGAGTATAGCACGCCGGCGCTACCTCATCAACGCCAGTCTCTTCCTGAGAATAGGTAGAGCCTCTTCGTTGGTCTTGGTCTTGGTGAGAAGGTCTATGAGAGCCTCCAAGACCTTGTCGGGTTCCAAGTCGTTGGTCATCTTCCTGAAGAGCCACATGGCTTCGATCTCGTCCTTCGGCTGCAGCAATTCCTCTTTGCGGGTACCTGACCTCTTGATGTCTATGGCCGGGAATATCCTCCGCTCGGAGAGCTTGCGGTCAAGGTGGACCTCCATGTTTCCGGT
>CAZYFG010000027.1:9311-17157 GCA_964646835.1 uncultured Eubacteriales bacterium
GCCTGACAGCGTCCTGCCGGAGCTGGGCTCGATGAGGTTGTATGCCCGGGTCATCCGGGTGATGCTGTCCAGAAGAACCACCACGTCACGCCCGGTCTCTACGAGACGCTTGGCGCGCTCGAGGGCCATCTCCGTGACTCTGGCGTGGTTCTCCGGGGGCTCGTCAAACGTCGAGGCGATGACCTCTCCGTTCACTGACCGCTGCATGTCGGTGACTTCCTCTGGCCGTTCGTCGATCAAGAGAACCATCAGGTAAGTGTCCGGATGGTTGGTCGTAATGGCGTTGGCGATGTTCTTGAGGAGAACAGTCTTGCCTGCCTTGGGAGGCGATACAATGAGTCCTCGCTGCCCCTTGCCTACGGGAGCCACAAGGTCCAGGAGCCTGCCCGACGTGTTCCCCCTGGTCGTCTCCAGTTTGAACCGCTGGTCGGGGAATATGGGCGTGAGCCCCTCGAAGTTCGGCCTGTCACGAGCAGTCTCAGGGTCTTCGCCGTTTATGGCCTCGATGCGCAAGAGACCGTAGTACCTCTCGGTATCGTGGGGAGGACGCACCTGCCCCGATACCAAATCGCCGGTCCTCAGGTCGAACTTGCGGATCTGGGACGGCGAGATGTAGATGTCGTCCTTGCTTGGGAAATAGAACGCAGGCCGGAGGAAGCCGTAACCTTCGTTCAGTATCTCAAGCAGCCCTTCGGCGAATATGAGTCCGCCTGCTTGGGTGCGGGCCTTGAGGATCTCGAAGACCAGTTCCTTCTTGCGGAGAGCGGAATACCCGGCAATGCCCAGCTCACGGGCCACTCGCTGGAGATCTACCAGCGTCATGTTGGCAAGCTCCTTCATGGTTGGGCCTGCGTCGGGCCTGGGCCGTTGAGGCTTCTGCGGACGCACGTATACCACATCGACGGGCGGCTCCTGCTGCCTAGGGGCTTGGCGATAATCTCGGTCCTCTACCTGTCGTGCCTCCGCGCCGATCCGCGGATCCGGTCCTTCCGAAGGCCTGAACCGAGGCGTGTCAGGCCCAACTCGCTGAAACTGCTGCCTCTCATCGTAGGGCTTTTCGTAGGATCTGTCCTGCGGGCGGTCCGGTTGGCGGTCCTGCCTGTCAAGCGCCCGTCTGTCCGGTCAGCCTGGGGCCGTTCCTGATACTGCCTGGAAGGCTGCCTGGGGGCTTGCCTTTCGGGCTCGGGCCGTGAATATGGAGGCCGGTCGGTCGGGGGAGTAGGTCTGTCAGCCACGCCGGGCTGGTACGGATACCTTTCGGGGAAGGGCCTGTCGCTTATGGTGCGGCCCAGCCGATCGGGAGATGGACGGCGCGGCGCCTCTTGAGGAGGCTTGGCCTCAGGTTCGCTCTCTGCGCCCGGCTCAACACCGGACAGAGTACCGGGTCGACCGGGAACCACCGCTTCCGCGGGTGGCGCTTCCGGGTGGGGAAGCGCTTCACTGACTTCCCTAGCCTCCAGAGCATCCTCCGGGATCGCCTTTCCAATGGCTTCTTCCCGGGTTTCGGCTCCCTCGGGGGCGACCGGCGGAGCAAGGGGTTCCTGAGTCCGCGGCTGCGCTCTACGGCCCCTCCGTGCCGGGGGCGTCTCGCGCAGGTCTGTCTCTGCACGAGTCAGCGCTCCGGACGGCTCTCCGGACGGCTCTCCGACGGAGGTCTCCGGCAGCGCGACCTGTGCGGTGTCTGGCTGAGCGGCATCGGCTTCGACAGGCGTTTTCCTCCTGGCTCGGCGGGTGGTTGGTGATTCGATGGACTTCTCGGGTTGGGAGGTCAGAGGAGCGGTGACTGGGGCAGGGGAAGTGGTTTCCGGAGCTTCCTCTTCAGGAGCTTCCTGCCCATCCGGAGGCTTCACCCTCCTTCTCGTTCCTCGTCCCCTGGCAGTACGTTCAATCGCGGCCGGTTGGATTTCTCGTTCAACCGCGGCCGTCTCGGGCGCTCCCGCCAAAGGCGGTTGTGCTTCTTCCTCGGGAGGCGTTTTCTTGGTGGTTCTGCGGGGGCGCTTTAGAGGGGGCTTCTCTTCCGGGACCTCGCCGGCCTTGGCTTTGTCGCTCATCTCGCCGGCAGAGGCATCCTCAACGTCCATCTTGGTCTTCGTCCTCCTCCTGGTTTTGGGCGCGGCAGGAGGCACGTCCGCGCTCTTCATCTCCTTGGTTTCGTCCTTTCGCATGGCGTCACATCTCCTATAGGTCGTTGGCAAACCCAGAAGTCGCTCTCGGAACCTCTGGGAAGGCATATGAAACGGCAGCGGCCGAAAAGCGTGTTCACCGGGTACGCATGAACTCCTGGGGACACTTCGGTAGGCGGAATCTCGCTTTCCTACACGAAACTATCATACGCAGGTAAGCCAGTCAAGATTCAGCGCGACGCGAGCTCCTTCTGTACTTTCGCCCAGTCCTCCTGGAACCGCTTGAGACCTATGTCTGTAAGCGGGTGGTGAAGCATCTGCTCAAGCACCTTGAACGGTACGGTCGCGATGTGGGCCGATGCCCGCGCCGCCGCGACCACGTGCATCGGATGCCTGATGGAAGCGGCGATAACCTTGGTGTCAAACCCGTAGTTTTCTATCATCATCACTAGATCGGTCACGACTTCCATACCCTCGTTGCTCACATCGTCAAGCCGGCCCACAAACGGGCTCACGTACGTCGCGCCGGCGAGACACGCCAGAAGCCCCTGGGAAGCTGAGAAAACAAGAGTGACGTTTGTCTTCACGCCCTCCTTGGAAAGCACCCTTACTGCCTTCAGCCCCTCTTTGGTCATGGGGATCTTTATGACCACGTTAGGCGCGATCCGGGCAAGTTCCCTGGCTTCGGGGATCATGTCGTCCGCATTCTCAGACAGCACTTCTGCCGAAATCGGACCGGGCACGATCTCCGTGATCTCCTTTACGACGGCACGGAAATCGCGCCTCTCCTTAGCGATGAGGCTCGGGTTGGTGGTTACTCCGGAGATCACTCCCCAGCCAGCTGCTTCCCTGATCTCCTGAATGTTCGCGGTGTCCAAGTAGAGCTGCATGTTGGCGCCCCTTTCATTTGGATGCACACTTGTTGCATAGGTTACTAGTTAGTTGGTAATAAGCCCAAGCATCTTTCTGGCTTCCGCAGGCGATGCGACGCTTCTTCCCAGTTCACGCGCGAGCCTCACCATCCTCGCGACCAGTTCGGCGTTGGACTTGGCCAAGACCCCTCTCGAGTAGTAGATATTGTCCTCAAAACCGACCCGGACATGGCCCCCCAGCACGATGGCCATGGTTCCCAGCGGGAGTTCGTGCCTGCCTATGCCGGCGACCGACCAGGTCGACCCGTCTTGGGGGAGCATCGAGACAAAATGCATGAGGTTTCTGGGGTCTCCAGAGATCCCCCCCGGAACACCCATCACGAAGTCGAAATGGCCGGGCATGTCAACGAGCTTCTTGGCGGCGAGCCTCCGCTGGTTTTCGACCATCCCCACATCGAAGAGCTCAAACTCGGGCTTCACACCGTTTTCCCGGATCGCGCCGGCGAAGAGCTCCATGTCGCTCAGGGAATTCACGAAGATGCCTTCTCCAAAGTTTACCGTCCCGCATGTAATTGTAGCCATCTCGGGCTTCAGTGATACCGGAGCCACGCGTTCCTGGACCGTCATTCCCACCGCGCCGCCCGTGGATATCTGGATGATAAGGTCCGTCTTGGCCCGCACGAGTTCCATGATACGGGAGTACACCGCCGGGTCTTGTGTGGGACTGCCGTCGGGTTTGCGGGCGTGAATATGGGCGATCGACGCGCCCTCGTTCCAGGCGCGATAGCACTCCTCGGCGATCTCCTCGGGAGTCAGGGGAATGTAGGGAGTCTGGGATCTGGTTACCTCCGCGCCGACGGGAGCCACCGTGATGACCAGGGGATCCATCTCCTGAGGCACCTCTCCTACCCGGGTTTTTTCCGCGGACTTGTCAGAAGTGCCTTCGACTAAGCCTACCGAAAGTCCTTCCAAGAGTCCTTCCGTCAGTTTTTCGGCTTAGGAGCCACTACGGTACCTTTGGCGCGCGCCACCAGCACGGGTTCCGGGAGGACCTTGGCAGCGGTCGGGCCCCGGTCAGGATCGGGAGCTATCACTTTGTAGCATTCCATTTCTATGCGGCGGCTCCGGTTGCCGACCTTGGTGATCCGTCCGGCGAACTCAAGATAATCTCCCGCGTGCACGGGCGCTTTGAACTCCAGGAGGTCGTAGGCTGCCAGAAGGCCTTCGTCGCCGTCGTAGCGTATGCACAACTCGGTCGCCAGGTCTCCGAACCATTTCACCACAGTGCCTCCGGCCACAATCCCGCCACCGTAGGTGACATCCATCTCGCTCACGCGGAAGCGGAGAGAGGCGGCGGGCAGGTCTGCCTGCTCTGCCTCCCGCAAAGGCGCTTCCCGAGCGGCGTCCCGGTTACCCCTGATTTCCATTACACTCACCTCTTGGTCTTCGTGAGACTCTCGAGCCCTCATCTCAGGCGCCGGATGCGATGATACCTAGGACGATACCAACGACGATACGTACATGGATGATTCACCGGATAGGGAGGCCGTTCCTCCGGCGTCAGCACGGGCCGGTCGGCCTTGTCCGGGGGACGACTTATGAGATACCACGCGCAGGCAGGGAAGTTTTCGCGCCGCGACGAACTACTGGTTTTCGGGAGGAATCCTTGTGCCAAAGACCGCTCTCAGGAACTCGATAGTAGTCACGCTGCTTTTGTGCAGCATTCTGGCTTTTGTGTTGCTCAGCCCAACCCTCAAGAGAGGCCTTTTTTTCAGGGAGGACTATCTCCCGTATTTATTACGGGTAGGCGTTCTTTTCGCCATAGTATCCGTAATCGCCGTGCTCAGGGGCGAGGGAATATGGAGAGGCGACATTGACCTTTTCCTGGCGCTCATAGCGGGGCTCTACTTCCTCACCAACCTGTGGGCCCAATCCAAAATGCACGCCATGGACGGGGCTCTCAAGTACAGCGGGTACGTCATGGTCTTCATCATGGCGCGTTACGCCTCATCGAGCCCGCTGGGCAACCGGATCCTCCGGAACCTCCTTATCGTCACCGGCGTTGTGGTTGCTCTGGCCGGATATTTGACTGCCGCAGGGCTGGCCCAGTATCCCTCGTCGGTCAAGGGAGGGGCGCTCCTCGGGAGCTTCCAGTACCCCAACTCGCTGGCGGCGTACGCCATGTTCCTGCTCTTCTTCGTGTATTACGCCTGGACCGAGAGTTTCGGCAAAGAAGTCTGGGATACGCTCGCGGGCCTTGCCTACTCCGCCGTAGCGTTCCTTTTGGTGGGTTCGGTTTTCCTCACGAACTCCCGCGCGACGCTCCTCATGTTCGGATGTTTTGTGGCCGTATACGGTGCGCTTCTTCCCAAGGGGCACCGGCTCCAGATCCTTTCCCGGGTGGCGGTCAGCATCCTCTCTTTCGCCATTGTCGCATCCAAGATGGACATAGCGCTTAGGGAGAACGACGCCACAGGTATGAGAAACGGGCTCTTCTTTGGATTGCTGCTTGCCCTGGTGCTTGAGATCGGCAGGAGCCTTTTGGTCAAAGCTGCCGGTCGCGCGTCTCTCCCGGCGGGCAAAGTGGCGGCTACCTCTTCTCGGGAGCTTCACCCGGCACCGGTTAGGGCAGTCTTTCTGCGGGTGGCTGTCATCGGCCTCATTGTCGCCCTGGGCAGCCTGGCGCTTATCGCCGCCATCCGGAACCCTTCCACCCAAGCCATGCTGGCCAAGGTGCTTCCGGAACGCGTCATCTCCCAGCTTAAGACCGTGAAGCTCCTGGACAACAGCATGGTCATCCGGCTCTTCGCGACCAAAGACGCCCTTTCCATCGCCCTGGGATATCCGTTCGGGACCGGTGCCGGTGGGTGGAACGCCTTGTACCACCAATATCACAGGACGCCCTACTGGTTCACCGAGACACACAACCATTTCGCACAAATGCTCGTGGAAGTTGGTTTTCCGGGTCTACTAATTTACATGGCTTTGTGGGCAGCCCTTGCGTTTGGAGCCATCAAGGCTTACCTTCTGGCTATTAGCAGGGCTGAAGGAGCATCAATCTCGGGGACAAAGGCCGGAGACATGGAGTCCGGTCCCGGACTCGCGACGAAACTGGCATCCTCGGCGATGGCGGTCGTCGCCTTAGGAGTTCACAGTGCCATAGACTTTGACCTCTCCCTTCCCGCAATAGCGATTGCGATGTACGCTGCCATCGCGGTTCTGGTCTCCGACATAGGCGACAACCTCCCGCGGATTCTTAGGCTCACTAGCCTTAAGTTCAACATGAGACTTCCGGGAAGGCGGCCACAGAAGAAGGGCGGCAAACAATCGCAGCCCTCAATCGATTTCTCTTTGCCCATGGCCCTCACGTTTCTTGTGGCACTGATTCTTGTACCGCCTGTGACGCTGACTGCCAACAGGATCTATCAAGGGATCGTGTATGGGTCCATGGCGGTCCACGCACAGGCGTCGGGGAGCCTCATGTTGGGGAGACGCTATCTCGCCGAAGCCGCCAAACGGGATAGGTGGAACCCGTCTTACCCCCTGGAACTGGCGGAATGGGCCGTTGAGGACTATCTTGCCACCAAGAATCCTTCGTCCAAGAACATGGTCCCGCTGTACTTGGAGGCGGCCCGATTGGCCGACCCGACGAACATGGACCGGCAGATCATGGAGTTCCAGATGCTCAGAAAGATCGGCGAGCTGGATGATTCGCTCCGGTCCCACTACAAACTTCTTCTGATGATGCCAACTAACCGCTCTTTCTACGAGACGTTCGCTGACCTTGGGAGGACCTGCATTGCCCAGCATTTGGCCGGGCTCTCAAACCCGACCCTGGAGGAAGCCCAGCGGGAACTGCACAGAGAAAGACTGGATGCAGACGCCGAGCTCCTGTCATCGGCCTTCGACATCCTCGACCGGAAGAGAGAACGCGTTACGGGGTTGTACGCGAAGGTGTTCAACCCAAGCGGCTTGAACTTCACCGCGAAGATAGCGTTTGCGGCGGGCCAAGTCGCGTACTTGCGGGGCGAGATCGAGGCCAGCGGGGCCCTGCTTGAGGCGGCGGCGAAGGACAAGGGTCTCGCCGAGGAGGCATACAAGTGGCTGGCCTCATTGTCACAGGTCGCCGGGTATAAGGCGACAATACCGGAAGGTTTTGCGTCAGATGCCGTCGAAATCCAGAGGATATCTGCCTTCTTCGGAGTGATCCGCCCGTCAAGATAGGCCGGGACAACTGACCCGAGGTTCAGGGAGATATACACATAGATACATAGAAGAGAACTTGGCAAGAGATGGTTTGAGGCCGCGCACTTTGGAGGTTAGGATATTGGACGCATACCCCGACGAAATCGACCTCAGGGAGTACATCGGAGTTCTCTGGCGCTGGCGGTACTTCATCGTAGGGATCACTCTTCTAGCCGCGCTTACTGCCGCCCTGGTCAGCCTCTTCGTGATCCAACCGACTTACCAGGCATCCGTGCAGATCACGGTCCCTCAGACTCCGGTACCAGCCGAAGTAATAAAGAGCCCCCACTTCATGACCTTAATCATCGACGGGCTCGACCTCCAAAACAAATACGATGCGTTTTCCCTTTCCAGGGCCGTATCTTTGGAAACCTCCAAGTCCTCGGCAGCGCTCACAACCATAACGGTCGAGTGCGGGAGCAGTGAGCTCTCCGCCAAGATCGCCAACAGGATCGCCGCCGAGTTCCTTGACTTCGTCAAGAGCAAGCACGAAGAGACTATTTCGTCCTCAGTGGACTACTACGTGGAACAGAGAGACGCCGCGCAAGCAATGCTCGTATCGGTGCGTGACGAGATCGCGATCCTGAAGCAGACCACGAATCTGGC
>CAZYFG010000028.1:0-16983 GCA_964646835.1 uncultured Eubacteriales bacterium
GAGCCAGCGGGGCGTCAGGCGGGATCGCCAGGAGGTCGGAAGAAGCCGATTCCGCTTCGCCTTCTCCGGCACCTGCCGCCTTGTTGCTCGGTGTGCTTGGTGTGGCCGAGGGTGACTTTCCCGAGGTCGATCCGCCCGGGACATCCGGGGCCCTCCTGCCCTCCTCAACCTTACCGAATAGCCCCATCTGGCTCATATCTTCACTACCTGTTCTTAACTGCGTCAGCGATGCGCGTGAGCGCCTCGTCTACATCCGCGGCAGTCACATCATTGTGGGTGACCATTCTTACCCTGTAAGGCAGGTCGGCGTTGAACCATACGCCGTAGCGCTTCATGAGCTTCTGGAAGTCGGGACCGTCCATACCAAGCCCTCTGGTATGAACCGCCACCATATTGGTCTGCACCGTCTCCATCTCGACCCTCAGGCCAGGGATCTCGTTGATGCCTTTCGCCAGTCTCTTGGCGTTGGCGTGGTCTTCATGCAGGCGGTCAACCATCTTGGTGAGCGAAATGATACCGGCTGCGGCCACGATTCCTACCTGCCTCATTCCGCCTCCCAAGAGCTTGCGGCACTTGCGGACGCGCTCAACGAAATCCTTCGGCCCGGCCACAATCGACCCGATTGGCGAGCAGAGCCCTTTTGACAGGCAGAACTGCACCGAATCTGCGTACCGGGTAATCTCCTTGACGTCAACTCCGAGTCCGACAGCTGCGTTGAAAACGCGGGCCCCGTCTAGGTGGACGTTGGCACCGCCTTCATGGGCTACCTCGTAGATCGCTTTCATGTTGTCCAGGGGCACTATACAGCCGCCGGACCTGTTGTGAGTGTTCTCTATGCACACCAGGCTGGTCCTGGGGTAGTGGATGTTCTTTCCCCTGATGGCCGCTCTCACTTCGGCGGGATCCATGGCTCCCAGCCGCCCGCGAATCGGCCGCACCTGAACGCCGGACAAAACAGCCGGGCCGCCGACTTCGTACATGTAGATGTGAGCCTGTTCTTCGAGGATTATCTCGTCGCCCCTGGACGTCCATGCCATCAAGGCGGTCTGGTTTCCCATGGTGCCCGTGGGGACGTACACTGCGGCTTCCTTGCCGACCTTAAGGGCGGCTATCTCCTCCAGCTTATTGACCGTGGGATCGTCGCCGTACACGTCGTCGCCCACTTCCGCACGGTACATAGCCTCACGCATCTCTTGCGTGGGTTTGGTGACTGTGTCTGAGCGAAAATCAATGATCCTGAATTCGGGCATCTCTACCGCCTCCAGAATGAGTCTAGAAACCGAGGTGCCAAGTCCGGTTTCGCGCCACAACTGCGGGAAGATGGGGGAACTCTATACGAGCCCTCTATCCATCGCCAATCCGTCTATCCAGCGGGCAAGATCCGCCTTTGCCCCTCCTGCGCGCCTATCCAGCGGTTGTCCGTTTGCGAAAGCGATTAGCGTGGGTATGGTCATGATGCCGTGCTTTTCTGCCATGGCCCGCTCTTCATCGACATTGACCTTGAAGAACACTACGCTGCCTCCGTACTTCGCGGTCATCGCATCGGCGACTTCCTCGAGCACCGGTGCCAACCGCCGGCACGGCCCGCACCAAGGGGCCCAGAAATCGACTATGGCAAGGGGTGCCCCGGATAGTTTCTCCAGCGACCTTGAGGTAAGATCAAGGATTGTCCCGTTCTCTCCCATATTCATCCAGTCCTTTCCATTGTGGGCCTTCTCTAAGCAGGACTATTTCTGGACGGTGAGGACAATCTCCTCTCAAGAGAGCGCCAGAAAGTGAACACTTGTTCTTTCGTCTCTTCGACCGTACCGCTGTTGTCGATGACCCGGTCCGCGCGCTTCTCCTTCTCTTCGAGAGGCATTTGGGAGTCGATTCTCATGAACGCATCATCCGGACTGTAGCCTTCCCTCTTCATGAGGCGCTCGGCCTGCTGATCGCGCGGCAGGGCAACAACCCAGACTTCGTCAACAATCGAGTCCACTCCCGCTTCGAGCAGGAGGGGCGCGTCCACCACAGCAATAGGCGTAGGGCCTCTGGGAGGGGCAGACTCGGCAAGCCTCCGGAGGGTTTGTTTGGTTCGCTCGATGACCCGCGGATGGATGATGGAATTCAGCGTTTGGAGGGACTGCTCAGAGGAAAACACAATCTGGCCCAGCTTGCGCCTATCCAGCGTCCCATCAGGCGCGATGACGCCGTCGCCGAACTCCCGGCGTATCTCCTCAAGGGCTTCCGAGCCAGGAGCCTGGACTTCCCGTGTGATGGCGTCCGCGTCGATGATGGTCGCCCCCAACCCTTGGAGAGCCTCGGACACCGTGCTCTTCCCCGACGCTATCCCGCCGGTCAAGCCTATCACGTAGATGCCGGGCCACTTACTCATCGCATCACTCTTTCCGGCGTCATTCTCCAACTTGGCACATCACATCTCCGGTGTCACACCTCAAATCGTCAGACCTCGAACCAGCGTTCCCGACGTCATCCTTCGCGTTGGATGACTATCAGCGACTCATACCTCAAACCAGCTCTTCCCGACATCGATCTCCACCTGGAGCGGGACTTTCAGGCTGATGACGCATTCCATCTCGCTCCTCACCAGCTCCATCATGTGGGATTCTTCCTCGGGAGGAATCTCAAAAATGAGTTCATCGTGGACCTGCAATATGAGCCTGGAAAGAAGCCCTTCTTTCTTCAGGCGTTCGAAAATGCGGACCATGGCCAGTTTGATGATATCCGCGGCGCTCCCCTGAATCGGCGTGTTGATGGCCGTCCGCTCGGCAAAACCACGCCTGGCGCGTATCCTCGAGTTGATCTCGGGAATGGCTCTCCGTCGCCCCAGTATGGTCGTCACGTAGCCGTACTGGCGAGCAGTCTCGATGGAGCGGTCCATGAACTCGCGGACCTTCGGGTACCTGGCGAAGTAAGACTCGATGAACATCCTGGCTTCGCCCATGGTCACACCTGTATTGCGGGCCAGGCCGAATTCGGAGATCCCGTAGATGATGCCGAAGTTCACCGCCTTCGCCTTGCTGCGCAGGTCGTAGTCCACCTTGTCCACGGGCACGCCGAATATCTCGGAAGCCGTCCTCGTGTGGATGTCTTCTCCCCGCCTGAACGCGTCAATCATGCTCGGGTCGCCGGCCATGTGGGCCATTATCCTGAGCTCAATCTGGGAGTAGTCGGACGCCAGGAAAAGCCTTCCTTCCTCGGGGATGAAGATGCGCCGGAGGGACCTTCCCAAATCGCCCCGGACCGGGATGTTCTGAAGGTTCGGTTCAGAACTGGAAAGCCTCCCGGTGGCCGTCACCGTCTGGTGGAACGTCGAGTGAATCCGACCCGTGGTCGGGTTGGTCACCTCTTCGAGGACATCGAGGTAGGTCGATTTGAGCTTGGCATATTGCCTGTACTCGAGTATCTTGGCCGGCAGTTCGTGCTGCAGGCTCAGCGCCTCCAATACCTCGGCGTCGGTGGACCAGCCGGTCTTCGTCTTCTTCGTGGGCTCCAGTCCTAGCCGCTCAAACAGGACGTGCGACAGCTGCTTGGGCGAACCCAGGTTGAACTTCTCACCCGCCATGTTGTAGATGGAGTCTTCCAGGACTCTAAGAGCATCGGCGAAACTTTCTCTGATGGACGCTCCCAGGGCCAAGTCGGGCTTGATGCCGGTGGCTTCCATCGCAGCCAGGACCTCGATCAGGGGAAACTCCACATCGTAGGCCAGAGAAACGAGACCGGCATGCTCCAGATCGGCCCGGCAGGGATTGGCGATAGCGAGACAGGCATGAGCGCCCACGGAGAGGTGAGCCATCAGGGCGTCCTGTTGGGACGCTTCCCCCCTGTCCCGGGGGACTTCGGGCATTTCCATGCCGGAATACTTCCTCACAAGGTCGTCAAGGCGGTAGTTGGTCCTGGTCGGGTCAAGCAAGTAGGCCGCGATGAGCACATCGAAGAGCTTCCCTCGAAGGGTTATGCCCCGCTTGAAGCACAGCGTCAGGACCCATTTCAGGTCGAAACCGATCTTCGCTATCTCGGGGGCCACAAGCAGCGGACCGAGGTATTTCCACAGGGTTTCCTCAGTCACGCCCCTGGGCGACATGATCTCCGTCTTTGGACCTGGCAGAGCATGCGTCGTTGCCGCTCCTGCCTCGGCTAATCGCTCCTGGGCTACGCGTGGCTCGTTTGCCCCCGGCCCGGCTACCCCTGGCTTGGCTGCCTCCACGTCGGCTACACCCGCCTGGGCCGCCCCCTCCTTGGCCACCTTAATGGTGCCGAATAGCCTTCCCGACGAGACCCCGATAACCGGTGGGTAGCTGAAGTTCCTGGTGATCTCCTCAACAACAGCGTATATACCCAGCATACCGGTGCTTCGGACGTCTTCTGCAAAAGCCTCAAGGCGCTCCTCGTCGTCTATCACCAAAGCATCCTCCGCGCGGGCGAGCCCGCTTTCCAGTTGGGGAAGCAGCGTCTCAGCTTCCGCGCCAGCGCCCTGAGGGGTTCTGGTTTCCGCCCGCTGAGCGGATTCGGGTTCCGAAAAGCCCAATGCCGCTTGCCGGTGCACCGGCGACACGGCGGGCTCCCTATCCTCCTGGACGGCCGGCGCAGGTTGCTCCTCTCCCGCACGGGGTCCAGGGTGAGCTTGGCCGCTCTCTTGGCGGGCTTCCGGGCTATCCCGGTGAGCATCTCCGCTGTCTCGGCGCGCTTCCGGACTATCCCGGTGAGCATCCCCGCTGTCCTGGCGGGCTTGCCGACGATCTTGGCGGGTTTCCCGACTACCTTCCGGAGCAGCTTTCTCAGCCGGTGATGTTCCAAGGGCTTCGGCAACAAGTGCCGAGACCCGGGGTACCAGGGTGTGCAACTCGATCTTGGAAAACAGCGCCTTGACCTGGCCAAGATCCGGCGGGCGCCAGGCGAGTTCGTCTTCAAGATCGCACGGGTCAAGCGGTACGGACATATCGATGGTGGCCAGCGTCCTCGAAAGAAACGCCATATCCCTGCCGGCCAACAACAGGTTCTTCACTTTCGCGGGAGAGACGTCTTCGATGCGCTCGTATACCTTGTCCAGCGTCCCAAACTGCTGAAGGAGAGCGGTGGCGGTCTTCTCTCCGATGCCCTTCACCCCGGGGATGTTGTCGGAAGCATCTCCCCTCAGCGCCTTGTAGTCGCGTACCTGGTCGGGGCTAATCCCCAGGTCCTCTCTGACACTCTGCGGGTTGTACTCCCTGACCTGGGATATCCCTTTGATCGGCAAGATAGCGGCCACCGAATCGTCAACCAACTGCAGGCAGTCGCGGTCACCCGAGAGTATCGTGACCGACCCGCCACACTGCTTCCACTTGGAGGCCAGCGTGCCGATGATGTCATCCGCCTCATATCCTTCCATTTCGACACGGGGCAGTCTGAGCACATCCAGAACCTCTTTGAGGATCGGTATCTGCGCAGAGAACTCTGGCGGAGGTGGCTTGCGCTGGGCCTTGTACTCGGCGTACTCGACGTGCCTGAAAGTCGGGCCCGGGAGGTCAAACGCTATCGCGACGTGTGAGGGACGTTTTTCCGAAAGAAACCTGAACAGCATTGAAAGGAACCCGAATATGGCTCCCGTCGGAGTACCGTCGCTTGCGGTGAGCGGTGGCAGGGCATAGAAAGCCCTGTTCGCGAGGGAGTGGCCATCTACCAGGAGAAGCCGCTTATCCACCGCCATCACCCCATATCCGCTTCCAGCCTGTACATGCATCCTCTCGACCTTCAGTATAGGTGTTACGCCAGAGGCTTGGCAATTCGGGGCCGGAGCTCCTCGCCCGGGCGATACGTTCCTCAAACCACTCGATTCGCGGCGATAGGTCCTTCATACGACTCGGTCCGCAGCAATAGGTCCCTCGAACCGCTCGGTCCGCGGCGATAGGTCCTTCAAACCACCCGGTCCTCAGCGATAGGTCCTTCAGACCACCTGGTCCTCAGCGATAGGTCCTCCAAACTACTCGATCCGCGGCGATAGGTTCGTCAAACCACTCTGTCCGCAGTGATACGTCCCTCAAACCACCCGGTTCATTCCGATAGGTGTCATCTCGTTGATCCCGGTTACCATTCGTGGTATATTTTGTCAGCGGAGGTCGCGGTGGGCCTGGAGGGCCACTGAACAGACTATGAGGATGTTCCCTCGTATCATTGAAGAACTGACAAACGCGAAGGAAATCGACGCCATCGGCAAGGCAGTGTATGTAACGGCAGCGATGTCCTTGGCCCCGTCGATTAAGACGTTGTCTACCAAGCTTGACGTGGACACCCGTGCCATCGCGAGGCAGTGCAGAGCTCTGGAAGGCCTCAGATGGATGAAGCTTACGAAGGACGGCCGCTGTCTGCGACCATCCGCGGTGGTTCCCCCCGAAGTAGAAGCCCGGCTGGCTGAAGAGGCTAGGAGTATAATACTGCTCTCCCCCTACAAGGGCGAGGCAACCACCAGGGCTTTCGTAGACTGGATCATAGCGCCCAGCGTCACACTTGTCTTTGGTGCCCGCCCGGCGTTCCTGTACAATAAAGCAACTAAGCAGCAACTTGAGTACGACATCTACGCGATAAGACTGCGCTGGGCCCTAGAACATCACGGTGAGCAGCACTTCGAGCCGACCCGGCTGTATCCTGGTGAGAAGGAGTTCATTGAGAGGTTCAAGCGTGACCGCCTGAAACTGGAGCTTAGCAAGCAGAACAATGTGAGACTGTCGATAGCCACGAAAGAGGACCTGACGCTTGAGAGGATGCTCGCGCTCATTCCCGAAGACATACCTAGAAGGGCTCTGGACCCGGAAGGACCGTTCGTACAGATGCTTGAGGAGCTCGGCAAGGAACTCCGCGGGAAGCAGGACTGGGACAGAGAGTGACGGTGGTTGCCGAGGATGCAGGAGAGGATGCCGGCGAGGCTCTCTGGCCGGCAACTGGGCGGCGGAGCCAAAGCGCCCTGGTCCCAAGGACCCAGGCTCGCCGGTTTTGACGCGCAAGTCCAAATCCAATAGGAAAGCCCTCGCATCCGCGAGGGCTCTTATTATCTTTGACATCTTTGACGAGGTTCGCCTGCCTCGGCTCACGTGCCTAGGCTCTCCTCACTGGGTTCCTAAGCCTCGACTATCCTACCTGCGCTCTCCTCCGGCGCACGATCCACAGCCCGCCGGCTGCAAGTATCGCGATGACTGTCAGGCCTGGAGCCACGTTGGCGGCAAAGACGGCCAGCCGGCGCCACGATTCGACGAAGACCCGCCACACCTCTGACCAGGGCGAATAGATCGGTTTTGTTACCCCTTCTTCGGAAATCGTCAGGGTCACGGTGGACATGGTCACGGCTTTGTCGTAATTCATCTTCTGTGCCCGCATGCTCTCGATGTCTCCACGGACCCTTGAGAGCTCGCCCTCAACCTGAAGGATCTCACCCACCGTCTTGGCTTCACCCATGATTTGAAGGAGGCGCGACTCCTGGTTTTCCTTGTTTCGCAGCCTGGCATCAAGGTCAACGTAGGTGTCCGTGATGTCCTGGGCGTTTATGTCCTCTCTGGTCGTCCGGCCCAAAGCCGTGAGGTCCTGGATTGTCTTGTCGAAGTTCTCCGCAGGCACCCTGGCTACCATGAAGAAACTGGTGACCTCTTTCCGGGCATCATCGGCCTGGCTTGTGGAGGAAGTCTCGATGTAGCCGAAGTTGGCCTGAATCGCATTGACTGCTTGAACTGAGGCAGGCTTGACCTGGCCCTTGGACACCTCAACCGCCAGCTGACCCCGGCGGATGATCTTCCGCCCGGAATCAACTACAGGTTCGCTCCCGCCGACAGGGGCTGTCATTAGGCTGTAGCCGGACGCAGCGTCTTTCGTTGCGACTTCCGCACCGTACGATGCGCTGGGGTCCACCGGAGGTGCCGCAGGGGGCGTCGCGGCGATCCCGCCCGCCTTCGAAGCAGGAGCCATGCTCCTGGGCGCGCTGTCGGTTGGGTAGGCCGCCTCCTCTGCCTTTGTCTTGGCGCCAAGGAGGTTCCACCCGCTTCCGCCGTCAAAGCGGTTCGAATACCACATGACGCCGCCCACTGAAAGGAACATGACGAGTACCATCATGGCGGCGGTGGCAGGTATCCATTGCCGGTATCCCCACGATTTCACGTCGAACCGGAAGAAACCCCTCTTCTCCTTCTTCTGCTCCATCTGTGGCCGGAGCCGCTGCATAATCGAAGAATGAAGATCGGCCGGGACCTCCACTTCCGGCAATGACCTAAGGGCATCCCTGACCTGCTTTAACTCTGAAAGCACAGTCTGACATGATTCACAGCCGCGCAAGTGCTCGGCCACCTGTTTCATCTCATCGGAAGAAAGGGCGCCGTCCAAGTACGCGGAGAGGCGTTCCTGCATGTCCAGACAGCTCATCGTCTCTCCCACCTTTCGTCGTGTTTGACGGGAGAAGCCGAGAAATGTTCCTTCGGTAGCAGTTTTCTAACGGCGTTTCTGGCTCTGTGGAGCCTTGACTTCACAGTTCCGATGGAAAGCCCCAGCATATCCGATATTTCTTGGTAGGAATACCCCTGTACGTCACAAAGAATGATGATGACGCGGTGGTCGGTCTCCAAGTCCTTGAGCACCGAGTAAACCGTTTCACCTAGGTCACGGGTTTCGACCTCGGCTTCAACATCACCGCTCTCGTCCTCGACCTCCCTGGTTACCGAAGACTCCTTCAGCGAGAGCGGTTCGTCCAGCGAGTAGGCCGGGAATTTCTGCTTTTTCCTCAGGCAATCCAGGCTGGCATTGATGCATACCCGGTGAATCCAGGTGGAGAACCTGCTCTCGCCTCTGAACTTTGGCAGCGCTTGGTAGGCTTTGAGGAATACGTCCTGGACGACGTCCATAGCGTCCTCGCGGTCGCTCACAAGTCTGTAAGCCAGGCTGTACACGTTCTTCTCGTACCGGCTTACCAAAGCCTCAAAGGCGTCGCCGTCTCCGCGTGACGCCTTACCAACCAACACCTGTTCATCTGCGAATTCCAAAAGGGCACCCCCCCGGTCTCCCAAAAGTCCGGTCGAGCCAATGAGTGCTGACTGACAAGTCTTGCTTGACTCATATGTCAGTCCTCGCGCCATCTATACTTCGTGGCGTTACCGGCCCTTCCCCTTCTCAGGAAGAAGGCCAAGTTCATCCAGGCGGCTCGCTTCTACCTCAGCCGGCGCGTCCGTCATGAGGCACGCGGCGCTGGCAGTCTTGGGGAACGCGATGACGTCCCTCAAGCTCTCGCCTCCGGCCAGGAGCATCACCAAACGGTCCAGCCCGAAGGCGATCCCGCCGTGGGGCGGGGCTCCGTACTCGAACGCGTCCAGGAGGAACCCGAACCGCCTCTTTGCTTCTTCCTGGGACAGTCCCAGCAGAGCAAAGACCTTCTCCTGGAGGTCTCTTCTGTGTATACGAATGGACCCGGAGGCAAGTTCCACGCCGTTCATAACAAGATCGTACATCCTTGCCCTGATCCGGCTCTTCTCGTCGTCCGTCGCGTCCGGGCGCACCTTGTCCATGTCGGACGGTAAAGGACTGGTAAATGGATGATGGGCCGCTTCCCACTCCCCGGTCTCCTCGTTGATCTTAAGAAGCGGGAACTCGGTGATCCATAGGAAGTTGTAGATGTCCTTGGGAATGATGCCAAGTTTGGAAGCCAGCTCAAGCCGGAGCCTTCCAAGGACCGTTACGGCCGTGTCAAAGTCAGCTGCCACGATGAGGACCAAATCGCCGGTTGAAGCGCCCGTCGCTGCGGACAGGCCGGCGATCTCATTCTCCGATAGGTACTTCCTAATCTGGGACTTCACTTCGCCGTCCAGATAGGCTACGGTTACGAGGCCCTTGGCCCCGTGGAGCCTGGCCCTGTCATTCAGCCTGTCGATGTCCTGCCGGGAGGCGCCCGCCATGCCCGGGACAGCGATGGCCCTGATAGTACCGCCCTGGCCCATCACCGTCTGAAAGACACCGAAAGACGAGGAGGCAAAGACCTGCGTCACGTCCTTGATCTCCATACCGAACCTGGTGTCGGGCTTGTCGGATCCAAAGCGCTCCATGGCATCCCGGTACGTGAGCCTGGGAAAAGGAGTCTCAAGAGTCACCCCCAAGACCTCGCGCCAGACATACGCGACCAGACCCTCGACCATGGTCCAAACCTCAACTTCGTCGGCGAAGGACATCTCGATGTCTATCTGGGTGAATTCCGGCTGCCGGTCAGAACGAAGGTCCTCATCACGGAAGCATTTGACTATCTGGAAGTAGCGGTCCATGCCGGCAACCATCAAGAGCTGCTTGAAGAGCTGGGGCGACTGGGCGAGCGCGTAGAACTTGCCCTTATCGATCCTGGAGGGCACCAAGTAGTCTCTGGCGCCTTCGGGTGTGCTCCTTGTCATCATGGGCGTCTGGATATCCCAGAACCCTTGGGCCGAAAGGTAGTTCCTTACCGCCATGGACGTCCGGTGATAGGTCTCCATCGCCCGCTGGAGCGGAGCGCGGCGCATGTCCAGATAGCGGTACTTGAGCCTCAGGACCTCATCTGCTTCCGCCTCGTCCCTAATGTAAAAAGGCGGGGTCTTGGCCGTGTTGAGGACGCGGATTTCGGAGGCTATCACTTCGATGGCTCCGGTCTTCATCTCGGTGTTCTCCATGCCCGGCGCCCTCTTCTGGACGGTCCCGGTTACGGCCAGGACGTACTCGGACCTCACGGACTGGGCCGCGTCAAACACCTCTTTCTCGCGGCCGGCGTCGATCACTAATTGGATCAGGCCTGTCCGGTCCCTGAGGTCTATGAAGACCAGGTCTCCCAGGTCCCTTCTCCTGTTGACCCATCCCATGAGAACAACTCTCGACCCTACGTCCGAAAGGGAAACCTCACCACAGTAGTGAGTCCTCTTAAGCCCATCCAATTCGCTCAGCATTTCCTTAGCCATTTCGGCCGGCCTCCCTGATGCGTGTAAATGCTTCTTCCGGCGTGACCGTCTCTTGCCATCCGTCCCGCATGGACCTTACGGTAACCGAACCGCTTCTAAGCTCCTCCTCACCGAGGATGACGACGAAGCGGGCGTTCATCCTGTCGGCCTGCTTCATCTGGGCCTTCATGCTCCTCTGGAGGGGATCGAAATCGCAAGTGAGTCCACTCCTCCGGAACCGTCGGGCAAGTTCCAGAAGGCTCCGGTCGCCTTCTCGTCCGTCCTTCGGCTTCGGCGCGACGATGAACACATCGATCTCTCCGCCGGCCTTGATGGGCTTCTCGCCCTTCTCGTTTGCGAGAAGCATCCGTTCAAGCCCCATACCGAACCCGACGCCCGGGACCGGCGGCCCTCCCAGTTGCTCGATAAGACCGTCATACCGCCCCCCACCGCAGACCGTATTGCCGGCGGCGCCCAATGGCGGCCACTTCAGCTCGAAGACGGTACGGGTGTAGTAATCGATGCACCTCACGGGATGCCGACCGCCGTCAGCATCTCCCTGAGCCGGTCCCAGTGCTCCCGGCACTCGTCGCAAAGGTAATCCAGAGAGGCCGGCGCGTCTGCCACGAGGACCTTGCAGTGCTCGTTCTTGCAGTCCAAAGCCCTTAAGGGGTTTCGGTTCAACCTCGACCGGCAGTCATCGCAAAGCTCGTCGACGTGAGGCAAGAGGTGGGCGACCAGCGCCTCCTTGTACGCCGCCCTGCACTTGGGACAGCCGATTGAGTTCAGGACGAGCTCCGTCCCGGTCAGGCCGAGCTCGTCTGAGATATCCATGGCCAAGGTAATGACTTCCACGTCCGAGTGAGGAGACGGGGAACCGAATACCTCAACCCCGAACTGCCTGTGCTCACGGTATCGCCCGGCTTGGGGCTTCTCGTACCTGAACATTGGTCCGAGGTAGTAAAGCTTTCTCGGGAGAGGACCGCCAGCCATCCCGTGCTCCAGGAATGCCCGGGCGACGCCGGCAGTGCCTTCAGGCCTCAAGGTCAGGTCCCGACCGGTCTTATCTTTGAACGTGTACATTTCCTTTTCGACTATATCGGTTGTCTCTCCCACGGTTCTGGAAAAGAGCTCCGAGTGCTCAAAGGTCGGAAGCCGTATTTCGTCAAAGTTGTACCGCTTGGCCACTTCGCGGACGACCCCTTCGAGGTAGATCCACTTGGCGGACTCGGGCGGCAGCACGTCCGACGTGCCGCGAGGCGACTTAATCATGGCTTTCCCTCCAACCCCCGACGATTTGCCCATGTCGGGGAACCCTGTCCATACAAGACTCTGTCCCATACCACACTCTGACCACATAAGACCTGTCCACACGCAACCTGTCCATATAGATTACCACGGTTCACCAGAGATATGGGTTGGACTCTTTCTCCTCTCCGATGGTCGTCGAAGGCCCGTGGCCCGGATACACCACCGTATCGTCAGGGAACATTCCCACCTTGCGGAGACTCTCCCGCATAGCCCGGGAATCGCCGCCCGGTAGGTCAGTCCGTCCAACACTGCCGTTGAATAGGAGATCTCCCGAGAACAACACTCCGGGGGAATAGAGGCAGATGCTTCCCGGCGAGTGCCCCGGAGTATGGATGACCCGGAAGGACAGCACACCCGCTTCGACGGTGTCCCCGTCGGAAAGAACCCTGACATCTTCAGGCATGACATGCCCTGGAGGCATGTACTCGGCCATCCACCCCGGGTCCTTGAGCGACGGCAGGTCGGCGGCGCCCACGTAGACAGGACAGCCGGTAGCCTCTTGTACCTCTCCCGCTGCCAGGTAGTGGTCAAAGTGCCCGTGGGTCAGGACGATCCCATGGACACGAAGACCTTCTCGTCCCACAACTTCCAGGATGATACCTGCGTCATCGCCCGGATCGATGACAAGACAGTCTCTGTCCGACGCGACTATGTAACAATTGGTCTCAAGAGAGCCCACCGGAAGGCTCGTCACTTTCATTGTCAGTACTCCTTTGTGAAAACTCGTCTGTGAGGCTTCTTTGTGAGACTTCTTTGTCGGAACTGCCTCGTCAGAACTCCTTCTTGCTGGATATCAAGATGGTGACCGGGCCGTCGTTTACGAGTTCGACTTCCATATGAGCGCCGAATACCCCGGTTTTCGTAGGAACGCCCATACCGTTAAGGATCTCGGCGGTAAGCAGGTACAACCGTTCTCCCATCTCGGGCGCAGCCGCGCCGTCAAAACCCGGGCGCTTCCCTTTCTTCACGTCTCCGTACAGCGTGAACTGGGAGATGAGCAGCACCTCGCCTCCCGTGTCCACAAGAGAGAGGTTCATTTTGCCTTCGGAGTCCGGGAACACCCGGAGGCCGGCTAACTTCTCGGCCATATACTGGGCATCTCTCTCGGTGTCGTCTCTGCCGACGGCCAGGAGCACCATGGCTCCCCTCCCGACGGAGGCCACTTCTTTCCCGCTCACTGATACACCGGCTTTGTTGACTCGCTGAAACACCGCGCGCACTTTCGATCCCCCCTCTCTCTTCAGCGCACCCGCCCGAACACCCGGTTCACCGAGGTAATGCCCTTGACCTGACGGATCCGGTTCAGCGTCTCCTGGAGCTCCTTTAAGTTGTGTGTCTCGAAAACGCTGGTTATGGTAGCAGAGCCGTCGGGTTGCCTCCTTGCGGCAGCGCTCAAGATATTGGCGCCGATTCCCGAGATCGCGCTTGTCACGTCCGCGAACAAGCCCGGGCGGTCCGCTCCCTCGACCCAGATCTCGACCGGGTACGAGGCCGGATTGGTAGCCAACTGGGGATCGACCCAAGAAGCCTCTATGAACCGTTCCTTATCGGCAAAGCCCGCCAGGCTGGGACAGTCCATGCGATGAACCGACACCCCGCGCCCTCGCGTGATATATCCGATGATGGGGTCTCCCGGGACAGGGTTGCAGCAGTGGGCAAGCCGGACCAGGAAGTCGGACATCCCCTTGATGACTACGGCCTCTTCAGGGCCCCGCGGCTTTCTCTGGACGACTCTCTGCGGCTCCTCCTTCTGGGGAAGAAGCTCAGGCATGATCCTCAGCGTTTCTTCTCTGAGCCTGGAAGCCACATGGATCGGACTGATCCCCCCGTACGCTATGGCAGCGTACAGGTTCTCGGTGTCCGGGTAGGTGAGTTTCTCCAGGACGTTCTTCATGACTTCCGTATCGTCAATGGCGGAAAGGGCCAGCCCCTGCTTTGCCAGTTCCCGCTCGAGTGAGGCCTCGCCCCGCTCTATATCCTCTTCCCTCAGGAGCTTCTTGAAGTAAGAACGAATCTTGGACCTGGCCGAAGGCGTCTTCACTATGTCAAGCCAGTCCAGGCTGGGCCCGGCCGACTGCTTGCTGGTCAGGATCTCCACTATGTCTCCGGTCTCCAGCTTGTGGCTTAAGGGAACGATCTTCCCGTTCACCTTCGCCCCGACGCACCGGTGACCGATGTCGGTGTGGATCCTGTACGCGAAGTCCAGAGGCGTTGAGCCCACCGGGAGGTTCACGACGTCACTCTTGGGCGTGAACACGAAGACCTCGTCGTTGAACACGTCGACGCGCAAGGCCTCCATGAACTCACGCTCGTCGGTCATCTCCCTCTGCCACTCGACAAGCTGCCTAAGCCAGGACATCTTCTGCTCAAACACCTGGTCTTTGGCCCGCGCGCCTTCCTTGTAGCGCCAGTGGGCGGCGCTGCCGTACTCGGCGGTGTGGTCCATCTCCCTGGTCCTTATCTGTACCTCGAAGGGCTCTCCTCGCGGCCCGACGACGGTCGTGTGGAGAGACTGGTAGCCGTTGGGCTTTGGCATGGCGATGTAATCCTTGAACCGGCCGGGTACGGGCTTCCACAGAGTGTGACTGAGCCCCAGCACTTCATAGCAGTCATTCACGGTGTCCACGATGACCCGGACGGCGATAAGGTCGTAGATCTCGGTAAGGTCCTTTCCTTCGCCCTTCATCTTGCGGTGAATGCTGTACAGGTTCTTGGCGCGCCCCTGGACCTCGGCATGGATGCCTTCCTGGGCAAGCCTCTCCTTAAGCCGTTCTATGACCACCGCTACGGCTGCTTCCCGCTCAACCCTGCGGGCCGCGATGGTCCGGGACAGAGATCTGTACTCCTCCGGGTACAGGTGCTTGAAGGAGAGGTCCTCAAGCTCCCACTTAAGGCGCCAGATCCCCAGTCTGTGAGCTAGCGGCGCGTAGATGTCCAACGTCTCTCTGGCCGTGGCTTTCTGGCGGTCAATGGGCAGCGGGTCAAGCGTACGCAAGTTGTGGAGACGGTCGGCAAGCCGGATGACCACTACGCGCCAGTCCTCGGCCATGGCCAGGAACATCTTCCTTAGGTTGGACACCTGCTCCTCAAACCGCGAGCGGAACTCGATCCGCGAGAGTTTGGTCACTCCGTCAACCAGCTTGGCGATCTCTTCGCCGAAGGCTTTCTTTATGTCATCAATCTTTACCGAGGTGTCTTCAACCACATCGTGGAGCATGGCTGCAGCAAGGGTTTCCGCGTCGCCCTGGAGTTCAGTGAGGATCGATACGACGGCAAGGGGGTGCTGGATATAGTCCTCACCCGACAACCTCTTCTGTCCGGCGTGAGCTTCGGCGGCGAAATCATAAGCCCTCGAAAGCAGAGCCGTTTCCTCCGCCGTCAGGTATGCGGGAATGACACGCTCCAGACCGAATACTGCCATGAACGCTCCTTTAATATGGAAAAGCGACATATCGGTCCCATTGGACACCTGATGTCGCTCTTCAGGATCGAGTGTCGAAAAGGCTAGTCTTTGAGCTTAAGGACCGAGATTACCTGGAACCCCTTTCCCTCAAGATTAGCCCTGCCAGGAATGTAAGTCAATTCGATGAGAAACGCGGTGGCTGCGATGATTCCTCCCAGCCGGCGGACCATGTCGATGCATGCCCCTATGGTTCCGCCTGTCGCCAGGAGATCGTCCAAGACGAGGACTCTCTGACCACGACTCACCGCGTCTTCGTGCATCTCGAGGATATCCATACCGTACTCGAGCATGTACTCTCCCTGAATGGTCTTGTAGGGGAGCTTGCCCCGCTTTCTTATCGGCGCAAACGGCTTCCCCATGGCGTACGCCAGAGCGCTGGCGATGATGAACCCTCGCGACTCAGGTGCCACTATGATGTCGAAATCTACCTTCTCGCACTGGGCCTTTAAGGCGTCGATACCCATGCGGAAGACGGTTGGGTCCGCCAGAAGCGGGGTTATGTCTTTGAAGCTAATGCCCTTCACCGGAAAGTCGGGTATGACCCTCAGTTTCTTTTGAAGCTCAGCCGCAACATCCATTAGGTGTCCCTCCGATCGCAAAGCCGCGCCCTCAAGGCGTCTTCCCGGACCGTCTTGCCTTCCACATAGGTCGGGGAACCGGCCAGATGAAACGTACCACCTTCGCGAAGCATTACCCCGGGCACACGACGGGTATCCGCGTGTTCTAGATTGCCCAACTCCAGAAGGACGGTCAGGGCCCTTTCCAATAGGAGCCGCCCACCCTCGTACCAACCTGGAAGTTCCGGGGGAAATCCTGCCTCGGACATGACCTCCCGGCGCACGTCGTCGAGACAGGCGTAGGGCAGGCAGTTGCCTTCCGAGCGCTTCTTGAGAATTTTCCACACCAATCCCACACTATCCTTTTCCGGATAGGTCCAGGAGAGCCAACTTAGCGAGTTTTCGCGGAGCTCGGGTCTCACCGAGGCGGGCAGACCCCAGTCGTTCACGAAAGCCGAGAGCTTTTGTCCCTCACTCTCACAGAGCGGTGCATGGGCCACGATCAGCCGCACTCCCTCGGAGTAGAGTTCCCACGGGGCGGTCGATACCACGACTCCTCCGGACGTGGACAGCGCCAACCTGGAGTCGTGCGACTGGACCTCTGATTGCCCTTGGAGGTGCAAAGAAGTCGCCACCCCCGCTTTTCGAAGGGCCGTCCAGAGGGATTCGGCGGCATAGGCGCTCCAGGTGTAGACCAGCATTCTCTCGCCTTGCCCTGAAGCCGCGGCGACGTCTCCAACCAGCCCCTCGT
>CAZYFG010000029.1:0-4768 GCA_964646835.1 uncultured Eubacteriales bacterium
GTCATCATGTTCACGGCGAGCCTGCTTGAGATCTCTCCGGCGATGCTGGTGAGGAGAGTCCTTGACCAAGCCTTGCCCAACAGGGATATGGCCATGGTCGTCACGTTGTGCCTCTGGTACATTGGCGTATACGCCCTGAGGGGGATCGTCAATTACATCCAGTGGTACTCGTCGGAGCTCATGGGCCAAAAGGTCATCTACGACCTGAGGCGCTCCATCCATGACCACCTTCAGACCCTCCCGCCTTCCTACTTCTCGGGTATGGGGACGGGGCAAGTCATGTCGCGCCTTACATCGGACGTAGAGTCAATACAGCACTTCATCGGCTTCGGAGCCCTTCTTCTGGTCAACATGGTGATCATGTTCTTCATGGACTGGCGGCTCACGCTCATGACTTGCGCCTCCTACCCGTTCCTCCTGCGGATGGTCTTCTGGTTCGACCGGAACATCCGTCCCGCGTGGAAAAACGTCCGGGAAGTCATGGGGAAGCTCACTGAGACTTTGCAGGAAAACGTGGGCGGCATTAGAGTCGTCAAGGCTTTTGCCAGAGAACCGCACCAGATAGAGCTCTTCCGTGAGAGAAACATGTCCCATTACAAGGCCAACCTTGACCGCGCGGCCATCGAGGCCAAGGCCCAGCCCATATTGGACTTCCTGTCGGGCTTGAGCACCATCTCGATGCTGGGTTACGGAGCGTTTCTGGTGATGCGTGGGAGCATCACAGTTGGAGTGCTGTTCGCGTTCTACTCGCTTACGTGGAGCCTCATCTGGCCCATCCGGATGCTGGGTTGGCTTGTGAACATGGCCGAACAGGCGCTGGCCGCAGCTCCGAGGCTCTTTGAGCTCGTGGACGCCGTTCCCGCCATCAAGAATGAGCCCGGCGCCATAGTCCTGGAGGAACCCCGTGGCCATATAGTGTTCGAGAACGTGAGCTTCACCTTCCCGGGAGATACCCGCGAAGCGCTCAAGGACGTGAACCTGGAGATCTTGCCGGGCGAAACCGTAGCCATCGTCGGCGGCACCGGGTCCGGCAAGTCGACGCTAGTGAACCTCATCCCGAGGTTCTTGGACCCGACAAGCGGTCGCATCACGCTGGACGGCATCGATCTCAAGAAGATAGACCTGAAGTCTCTCCGGCAAAGCACGGGACTCGTGCTGCAGGACAACTTCCTCTTCTCGGCCACCGTCAGGGAGAACATCGCCCTGGGGCGGCCAGAGGCTTCCGACGAGGAGATTGAGAAAGCCGCTACGCTGGCTCAGGCGGCCGAGTTCATCGAAGAGCTGCCGCGGAAGTACGAGACGCCCGTAGGCGAGAGGGGCATCGGCCTTTCGGGAGGACAGAAACAGCGCATCGCCCTTGCCAGGGCCCTCCTGGTCGACCCGCGGATCTTGGTCCTTGACGAAGCGACCTCAAGCGTGGACACGGAAACCGAGTATCTCATCCAGGAAGGCCTTGAGGAAGTGATGAGAGGGCGGACTTCCATCGTGATCGCCAAGCGACTGTCCACAGTGAGAGGCGCGGACAAGATCGTGATCATGGACCAAGGTCGGGTAACACGTGTAGGCACCCATGAGGAACTCCTGGCCGAAGAAGGGTTTTACAGGAGACTCTTTGAGAGTCAGTTCGCCGAAGAGGATGTGGAGAGAGCTCTTGAGTTGGAGCTCGGAAAGGGGGGTGCGTGATGGCAGAGTACGATCTTGACCTAGAGGAAGACGTCCAAGAACGGCCTTTCAATAAAGAGCACTTCGCGCGGATCCTGACTTATGCCCGCCCCTACCCCAAGACGGTGGCGGCGGCAACCGCGCTCACCCTGTCGGGGATAATAATCGGGCTTGTGGAGCCCCTCATGTTCAGATCTGCCCTGGATCACGGCATCACCACCAAGGACTGGCGGGTGCTCAGCATTATCCTGTCGGGCATCTTCGTCCTCCGGGTAGCGGCGCTCCTCATATCGAGAGCCCAGATAAGGACAACCAACTACCTGGGTCAGAAGGTGCTCTTCGACCTCAGGCAGGGACTCTTCGAGCACGTAGAACACTTGCCTTTCTCGTTTTTCGACCATAGGCCCGCGGGGAAGATAATCTCCAGGATCACCAACGACGTGAACCACATCGGCAACCTTGCGGCGTCGGGAGTCATCAACGTCGTAAGCCAGATGGTCTCCCTGATCGGGATCATCGTCATAATGATGTCTCTCAACTGGCGGATGGCCATTCTCTCGTTCATGACCATCCCGTTTCTGGCCCTGGTCCTCACGAAGCTCAGGTGGACGCTGCAAAGCGCCTGGAGCGACACTCGAAAGGCGGTCGCCGATATCAACGCTCACCTGAACGAGACCATCCAGGGGCTTCAGGTCATCCAGGCATTCGGTCGCGAGGGCACAAACAGCGAGAAATTCGACCGCGCCAACCGCAAGTTCTTCGGCGCCTACATGCGGGCTACCCGGCTGGACCAGGCTTTCTGGCCGTTGGCAGACCTGGTCGGAGCGACTGGGACCTGCATTGTCATCTGGTACGGCGCCAAGGAGTATCTGGCGGGCCGCGTCACACTCGGGCTGATGCTCGCCTTCACCAACTATCTGGGCAAGTTCTGGGCCCCCATCAGCACCTTCTCGAGAGTCTGGAGTCAGATCCTGTCGGCCATGGCATCTGCAGAGAGGGTGTTCGGGATCCTGGACTTAAAGACCGAGCGGGATGAAAGCCAGGAGGTCGTAAGGGCGGCGGCTTCAGGCGAGGCGGCGGGCGCTCAAGCCCTGGCTCCGGTGAACCTGGCTCCCGTGAACCTGCCTCCCATAGAGGGAGAGGTAGTGTTCGACCACGTAACCTTTGGTTACCGGGCCCAAGACCCGGTGCTCCACGATGTCAGTTTCACCGTGAAACCCGGCGAAACCATCGCTTTGGTAGGTCCAACCGGTGCCGGCAAGACAACCATCATCAACCTCCTGGCCCGTTTCTACCTGCCTACCGAAGGCCGGGTGCTGGTTGACGGCTTTGACCTCATGACCGTAGATCTGGCGTCTTACAGGAGACAAATGGGAACGGTCCTTCAGGACACGTTCATCTTCTCGGGGACCATCATGGACAACCTCCGTTTCGGCAAGCTCGACGCCACGGAGGAGGAGATTGAGCGTGCAGTGGAGGCTGCCTACGCCAAGGAGTTCATAGAGAACATGCCCGGCGGCTACCAGGCCGAAGTAAAGGAACGCGGCACCAATCTCTCCAGCGGGCAAAGGCAGCTCCTGGCGTTCGCAAGGGCTATCCTGGCCGACCCGCGGATCCTGATACTGGACGAAGCCACTTCCAGCGTGGACCCTGAGACGGAGAGACTCATCCAGCAGGCGATGAAGGCTCTCCTTGCGGGGCGGACGTCGTTCATCATCGCCCACAGGCTGTCGACCGTCAGGGCGGCGGACCGGATCATGGTCATCCAAGATGGCAAGATCGCCGAACAAGGGACCCACGACGAACTGGTCAAGGCCCAGGGGAAGTACGCGGCCCTGTACGAGGCGCAGTTCAAAGTCCAGGAACGACGATTGGCGTCAGAGTAGTCGCACGTTGTTGATGGTGAGCTCAAAACGGGTGTTCAGGAATTCGGCCGCCCGTTTGCACGCCAGCATCCTTGTGAGGAATATCTCGAAGTACTCCATTACCGGAGATATGTCGGTGTCAACCGTGAGCTCCAGCCTGATTATCTTTGTCTCTTCGTTGACATCGACAAAGGATCGGGTGGCCGCGTAGTTGACTCTGTCGTGCACGTCGAACTTGAGCATGTCGGGGTTGCGGACCCTGCTCCGGTGCACGTCTGATTTGTCCGCGATGATCAGGGCTGCCGATACCGGCGATACGGCCACGCAGGTCTCCTCGGGGTCGTGGCTGCCGACGGCAGCCATGATCACGGCTATCTCCGCGGGATCCATGCCCATACCGGAGAGTATCCGTTCCACGATGACCGCTCCCGCCTGAGCGTGGAAATACCGTGAGACCACGTTGCCCAAATCATGGGTATAGCCTGCGATCGCGGCCAGCTCTTGTTCCCTGCCCGAGTATCCAAGCCTTTGAAGCAGATTGCGCGATATGGCCGATACGATGGACGCGTGTCTGACGCCGTGGTCCGTGTATCCCAAGGCTGCAGTCGTGTCGTTGCCTCCGTCAATGTAGGCCCTTACGTACGGGTTCTGCTTTACATCCTGAACCGTAACGAGTTTGTTCACTTTCTCCATTCGTTCATCAGCTCCAGCGAGTCAAGGTACTCTCTGTAGGAGGGGTTCAAGATGAAACGCCCGCGAGAGAGTATCTCGTAATCCCAAGGGAACATTATATGGCCCGAGGTCTCGAAACCGTACCAGTTGGGTTTCCAGCTCTCGTCCAGCGCCCAGAGACAGGCTGTTTTGACGGCCCGCGCTTTCCTCTTGGTGCACTCGATTGAAGCCATGCGCATCGTCTCGCCCGTCAAGACCATCTCGTCGACGAGAAGGACCCTTTGGCCCGCCACGCCGTCTGGGACAGTCGCAAGCACTCTGGGGCGGTCGCTGACTATCTCGCCCCTATGTCTCCTGGAAACCACGCACGACAAGACGTCGATCCGGAGAAGCGACGCGATGATGGCGGCGGGGATGAGGCCTCCCTTGGCGATGCCCACGACGATCTCGGGTCCGAAGCTCTTGTCTGCCTCGACCGCAATGTCGCGGCATACTCCCTCGATTTCGGCCCAGGACATCTTATAGGCCTGTTCAGCAATGTATTTGACTTCCATACTCCGCTCCTTAAC
>CAZYFG010000029.1:4778-6435 GCA_964646835.1 uncultured Eubacteriales bacterium
TAGAGGCGCACTTTCTTGAAATTCGCACTTCTCGGGTGAGATCCTGCTCGTCGAAAGGAGGAATGCCCGCACCCGGGGTAGAATCAGTTCCTCAAGGAAAGGAGGTGGTGCTGAGTGTCATCAAGTAGACGGCTGCTCGGCGCCTCCAATCCCAGCGGGAGGACCGCCGGGTAACGCCAAGAAGCCCCCGGGAACCCCCCGGGGGCTCCTCACTTCTGTCGCATCCCTCACGTTTCTAACGGTCCTCACATCTCTCACGTCTCTCACGTCCCTCACGCTTCTTCATCGAGCTCTTCGCCCCTCAGCTTTTTCAAGCGATACCTCTCGTTCCTGTCGAGCGCCATCTTCCGTAGCCTGATGGCCTCTGGCGTAACCTCTACCAGCTCGTCTTCCCTTATCCACTGGAGGGAATCTTCCAGGCTCATGATCCGGGGGGGCGAGAGCCTCAGCGCTTCATCGGCCGTGCTCGAGCGCATATTCGTGAGGTGCTTCTTCTTGCACACATTGATGTCCAGGTCCCGGTTTCGCGAGTTTTGGCCTACGATCTGCCCGCCGTAGACTTCCTCGCCCGGCCCGACGAACAGGATCCCTCTCTCTTGGGCATTGTGTAGGGCATACGTTGTCGTCGTCCCGGTCTCCCACGAGATCATGGCGCCTTCCCGGCGCGTCGTGATGTCGCCGGAGTACTCCCCGTAATGGTCAAAGACGTGGTGCATGATGCCGGTCCCCTTGGTGATCGTCAGGAACACCGGCCGGAACCCCATGATCCCCCTAGTCGGAACGTTGAAGACAAGGCGTATCCTCCCAGATGCGTCGGGGTGCATCTCCGTGAGTTCGGCCTTTCTGGGCCCCAGTTCCTCCATGACTCGTCCCATATACTCCTCGGGGATGTCCAGCGAGAGGACCTCGTATGGCTCCATCTTCCCGGAGTCGCCGCTTTTCAAGATGACTTCCGGCTTGGAAATGGCCATTTCATAGCCTTCGCGCCTCATGTTCTCGATGAGGATGCCTAAGTGCAACTCGCCCCTGCCGCTGACTCGGAAAGCGTCGGGGTCTTTCGTGTCCTCAACCCGGAGGCTAGGGTCTTTTCGGGCCTCCCGGTACAAGCGATCCCTTAAGTGCCTGGATGTGATATAGTCACCGCTTTGGCCGGCGAAGGGACTGTCGTTGACCCTGAAGGTCACCATCATGGTCGGTTCATCCACTCTAATCGGAGGTAGAGGCTCCGGATCCTGCGGGTCGGCGATGGTTTCCCCGATGGACACGTCTTCGATCCCCGAGACCGCGGCGATGTCTCCCGCCCCCACCTCGCTCACGTCGATCTTCTTGAGTCCCTGGAAAAGCCAGAGGCGAGATACCTGGCACTGGAGAATCGAGCCGTCAAGGCGGCAAAGAGCCACGTTCTCACCCTTCCGAATGACGCCGGAAAGAACCCGCCCGATGGCTATCCTCCCCACGTAGTCATCATGGGAAAGGGTGCTCACCATCATCCGGAGGGGGAGGTCGACCCTACCCAAAGGCGGAGGCACGCGGTCAATGATGGCGTCCAGTACCGGGGAAATGGTCATGCGGAACCCGGAACGGTCGCGGGCTCCTGTGTATGCTTTGGCTGTCACCAAGTCGGTCGTCGCGAATCCCGCTTTTGAATCGGTGTACA
>CAZYFG010000029.1:6445-16614 GCA_964646835.1 uncultured Eubacteriales bacterium
CCACGTCATCGTCGTCGGCCCCAAGGTTCACCAGGAGGTCGAACACGTCGTTGTAGACTTCCTCAAGCCGCGCCTCCGGTCTGTCGATCTTGTTTACGACCAGGACGAGCCTCAAGCGGTGCTCGAGCGCCTTCTGTACCACGAAGCGTGTCTGGGGCATAGGGCCGTCCAGGGCATCCACGAGGAGAAGGGCCCCGTCCACCATGCTCAGGGTCCGCTCGACCTCGCCGCCGAAGTCGGCGTGCCCCGGCGTGTCCACAATGTTGATCTTTATTCCCTTGTAGTTCACGGCTGTGTTCTTGGCCAATATGGTGATGCCGCGTTCCCGTTCCAGGTCGATTGAGTCCATGACTCGCTCTTGCAGAGACCGGCTCTCCCTGAGAACACCGGTCTCTCTCAGGAAGGCGTCAACCAGAGTGGTTTTCCCGTGGTCGACGTGGGCTATGACGGCGACATTGCGGATTAGCTCGTTTTTCAGGGTCTGGGACATGGTCTCCCGGTCCTTTCGACATCTAGGGATAGGTTCTCATGGAGTATCAAAGACTCATTATACCAGTTTCCGACAGGAAATCCGAGAAATTGGCCTCATCCCGCCATTCGAATGTCCCACGATGCCGCCGGAGAGTGTTACAATGAACTCGTTGAGGGCGGATAACCGGAGGGAGCATTTGGAGACAACCAGAACGCACTGGAACCTCATGGGAGATGTGGGGAACCGAATAGCCAAGACCGTGAAAGCGCAATTCCTTGTGCGATTCATAGGCATGCCCTTCCAGAAGCTCATCGACAAATCAGGAAAGACCCACCGGTATCTCACCGAGTTGTCCGTCAGGGTCCTTGGTAACGACGGATACGATGAAGCGGCTTCGCTCATGGAGGAAAACCTGGAGACACTCATAAAGGGCAACTACTGGGCAGACGCCCTATGGATGAACGCAACCCACCACTGGAACCCCAAGACCAAGAGGGGCCTTTGGATATGGCCGGGCGCCACCGACCAGATAAAAAACTGGTTCGCACTTGCGACTTCCCTCTGGACCAAAGATGTTTCCAAGTCTTTCTTCCTCCTAGGGGCATGCCTCCACATAGTGCAAGACTGCTGCCAGCCGTTCCATTCCAACTGCCGCGTGTTCGGCGGGCACCAGCAATACGAGAAGTGGGCGGACCGGAACAAGGACCTGTTCGGAGTCGAGGACGGGGGCGCTTACGGCCTTTCCCAGAGACCGGAAGGTTGGGCGGTCGCGAACGCCGAGTACTCCATGCCCCACCTTGACGCAGTGTCGGGGTCCTCGGACGATGCGAAGCGTGAGGCGACGGCGCTCCTGATCCCACGGGCCATAAGGACGACCGCCGGCTTCATGTTGTTCTTCCTCGAGCATGTGAGGGGAGCCTTCGAGGAGAAGCCCCACCCGTTGGCGGAAGTTGTGGGCTGAACTCCTCACCAATCACAGACGACCACGTCAATGCTGTTCTTGGCGGTTCCCGAAATCGAGACCTTGTCGCCTACATTGAGGTCGTACAGCGTTCCCTTGACGCCCGCTTTGAAGATGCTTGCGGAAAGCGTGAGTTCTACGGTCTTCTTGCCGGACTTGTCGCTCACGATGAGGGTGCGGTCCTGTCGCGCCTCGATTGTTCCTACGAATTTGAACGGAGGCGAGTAGGTGCGCTCCACGAAGACTGCCTGGCCGGCGATATCCACCTGGACAGTCACGACGTCGCCGGGGAAAAGGGTGTTTACGGCTCCGTCGGCCATGAGCTCCCAGTCCACGAACCAGGTGTTTTTGTCATAGGGCACTTCTTCGTACAGCCAGTTCCCTCTTACGCATAAGATCCCGCCATCGGCTGACAGCACGGTGCCTTTGAACTCCCTATGCGGCCTCCGGTCGCTGAGGACCTCCATGTACGAAATGACGCCGCCCGTTCCGGTGACTCTGACCGTGGACCCGGGCGTCGGGTACTCTCCCTCTGCCAACCCTGTCACCATGATGTCGCTCCTAATGCTGTACCGCCTGAGACCGCTCAAGTACGTGAAGCTGTGGTTCACTCCCAGGTATGTTCCGGTCGCGCTGAAATCAGTCTTATCTGTTACCTCTCCCCAGATCACCTGTCTCTGGGCATCAACCCAGAGCCTGACCCTGTCCCCCGGCTGAAGCTCGGACGCCCGGATGGTCTTCTGGGCCGCCGGATACCCAAGTGTCGACTGGGGGCTCAGGTAGTAGGGATGGGCTCCCAGGCCAGAAGGGGTTATCTCGAAGAGGGCCTTGTCCTGCCGGCCGGATACCGTCACGACCACGGTGTCGATAACTTGGGTATTAAGAGCGTCGGTCTGAATCCAGATGAACCGGATGTCTCCCGCCGAAGGACCGGCCGCCAGCACGGTGTCTCCAATGGAAAGGTTGTGATAGGTCGTCCTGGACGAGCCGCGATAGATGACCGTCCCCATGTCCATGAGGAGGTCGTCCGTGAGCGGCGCGACCCTCAAGAGATTGCCGGCGAATACGCTGAGAGGTCCTGACGCCGACACGTTCGCCCTCCACACCATTTCGGCCCACACCGTCTCTTGGGAAGAGGAGATCATGAAACGCACCCGGGACCCCGCAGGGACACTGGAGACGGGCACGGTAGCTCTGTTTTGGACATCCCTTACCTGGAGACCGGCAGGGACATGTATCGCCAACATGTAGCTGTCTCCGAAGAGGCGGAAGCCTTGGGCGGTCGGCACAAGGTGCCCCTCGATCTCTGTCATCTCACCCAACGTGTCCTCGACACGGACGAAACGGATGTCATCTCTAGAGGCGCCGTATACCGTCACGGTGTCTCCCGGCGATATCTCCTTGGGCCAGCGGTTGCCTTGAGGGTCCTGTAGAACGGCGTTCCACGCCAGAGAGCACGGAACCCAACCTTCGCCCACGTACACGGTCGGCCCGCCCCTCGCCTGAACCTGACCTCTCAGGGAAAACCCGTGGGCATAGGTCTTGCTCATCGAGGCTACCGAACCGTCGGGCGAGAGCACTACCCTGACCTCTTCTCCCGGCAGAAGACGTTCCAGCGTGCTCTTGGTGACAGACCACCCATCCAATGTCGTCGCCGGAGTCACCCTGAACGTATCCGTGTATCCCGCCGGGTATTTCCCCTCGAAAGTCATCTGCTCCGGCGACGCGCTTACCACGGTCACATCTCTGGCGTCCGGACCCGCTACGGGGCCGGCCGTCTGGTACCCCGAACCGGCCATCTTTGCCAGGACGGCGCTTACAGCCTGCTCCTGTTCGGCCGGCACGATAACCTCTTGAGATTTGGGGTAGTAGCCTTCCATCTCAAAGGTCACCTGGTGCCTGCCGGGCTTCACAGGGACCTTGATTGGGGTCTCACCACGTATTTCGCTGTCCACATAAACGGTGGCGCCCGGCGGTGTCGACGTCAAAGCGAGCGTCCCGGTTATCTCCTCGAGAACAGCCTCGTAAGACGCGCTTTCCATTGAAGCCACCCGGACGCTTCCCTTGTGATCCCTGTACCCGTCGGCCTTCACAAGGATCTCCCTGGCGCCCGGAGCGCAAGCTACCTCCAGAGGCGTCTTGCCACGCTGGATCCCGTCGATATAGACCCGGGAATTCGGGACGTTGGAAGTAATGGCGAGGCGGCCTCCCTTTTCCACCCTGTCCACCACAAGCGCCTGGTCTCCAAACCCCAGCACTTTGATCGTGTCGCCCGTCTCGATGAAGCTTTCCGGTCCCTCACCGCCCGTCTCCACCAAGGCACCTGACTCCATGAGGAGAGTGTCCTCTCTCCAAAAAACGGTCTTCCCGCCCACATCCATCTCGGTGCCCTGCTTCAGTGTCGCGGTCCCATCAATGGAGAAGAAACCGCCGAGTTCCACGATTCGACACACCTTGCCCTGGGGATTGAGGGTGACTTGCACTGCCCTCTCCGAGCCTTCAGCCACGTAGAAAGCGGTCTCTTTGACTCCTTTGCCGTTTGGGTCCTTGATAGAGACCCGCGAGGCCAAGGGCACTTTGATGAATAGCGAATTCGGATCATCCGGAAGGTAACGGTCGATCTCGCCTGAAGGCAGCCTGTAAAGGGTAACACGTTCCTCGTCCATGGCGGTAGCCATGGCGACAAAGGTAGTGCTCCGTTTCGCGGTGTAATACTGGGCCCCCACATAAAAGGCGACCACACCCAAGATCACCGCCAACAAGAGACCGGTGACAGGCCGTGCTCGCGGCTTTGCCTTAGGTGTTTCCAAAGGGGCTTCTATAGCCGTGCTCATACGTTTCGCCATGCGTCCCCCCGGCGGCAGAAAAAGCCGCCAAACTCTTTATCGGCTTCTTGGGCGGGATCTTGAACGGAAACCACCGGGATTTCCGATCGTAGTACAAGAATGATTCAGGTTGAGACCGCGAGAAGGGAGTAAAAGAGCAATGATTGTGACGACTACCCCCGGTGTTGAGGGCCACAAGATTGCGGAATACCTCGGTATCGTTGCCGGCGAGGTGGCGCTTGGAACTGATTTCATCAGGGACTTCGCCGCCCAGATCGCCGACTTCTTCGGCACGAGGACGTCGGCTTACGAGCAGAAACTGGTAGAGGCCCGGGCAGCCTGCATACGCGAGCTGTCAAACCGGGCCGCGCAATTAGGGGCCAACGCCATAGTAGGAGTCAAGATCGATCACGAGATCCTAGCAAACGGCATGATGCTTGTCCTGGCGACAGGCACGGCCGTAAAGCTTGCCTAGAACTCGGCCTTTCGCTTTTCGAGAAAGGCCCTCATCCCTATCTCCTGATCGGGATGGGCGAAGCAAGCGGAAAACAGCTCCCGCTCAAGCCTGAGGCCGTCGCAGAGGGTTTTCTGAAGCCCCTTCGCCACGGCCTCTTTGGCTTTCATCAGGGCGTTTGGCGATTTCCGGCTCATCTCCTCGGCAAGCGTCAGCGCCTCACTGAGGGCTTGCCCTTCGGGCACCACGCGACTCACCAGCCCCATCCGCAGGGCTTCCTCTGCGCCAACCATCCGCCCCGATAGGATTAGGTCCATGGCGACGGCCTTGCCGGCCAAACGCGCAAGCCTCTGGGTACCGCCGAACCCCGGGATGATCCCAAGTCCGACCTCAGGCTGGCCTAGTCGCGCGTTCTCGGACGCGATGCGGACATCGCACGCAAGCGCCAATTCGCACCCGCCGCCCAACGCGTAGCCGTTTATGGCGGCGATAGCGGGCTTTGGGCACGCCTCGATCGCCTCGAAAACGCTCTGTCCCAGTTCTGAGAACGAAGACGCCTGAAGGGGGTCCAAGTCGACCATTTCCCCGATGTCGGCGCCTGCCACAAACGCCCTGGGACCCTGTCCGGTGATGACAAGCACCCTGAGGGAAGCGCTTCCGTGACACTCTTTAAGGACTGTGCCCAGGTCCTCCAGCACCTGCTTGTTCAGGGCGTTGAGCGCGGCCGGCCTGTTGACGGTGATAACACCCACCCTGCCCCGGGCCTCGAAGAGGACCGGACCGGGCGATCCGGTTCCTGACTCTCCCATGCTTACCTCTCCTGTTCTTTAAGTCTCTATGTCTCTACGGCTTCGCCCAGCCTGTAGTACTTGCCCCGGAAGTAGGACACAGCCCCCATCTTGACCGGGTCAACCTCGCCTGCCGTGAGGACCTTCTGATCGGCGTGGACCGCCACTATCTCGGCAATGAAAAGGTCGTGGCTCCCCAGAGACACCCGGTCTTTCACCTTGCACTCCAGGTTCACGGGAAACTCCAGGACAAGGGGAGCCCTGGTTCTCTCGGCAGGCACGGGCGTGATCTTTGCACCCTTGAACTTGTCCTCGTTGCGCCCTGAGACCGAGCCGCAGTACTTGAGCACTCCAACGTGATCCGCCCCGGGTATGTTCACGACGAAATCACCGTACCGCTGGATAAGGCCGAATGAGTATCGCGTCGGCCTGACCCCGATGGTCACGCAAGGCGGCTCTGACGCGGCGACACCCACCCAAGCCAGCGTGATTGCGTTCTTCTCGGCATCCATGTCTCCGCAGGTCACAAGCACCGCGGGAACCGGCGCGATGAGAGGCGCGGGGCTCAGAAGCCTCTTGGATTGTTCCACCACTACCAGCACTCCTTTCTTGTTGCCAACCGGCCTTCGTACAGATAGACTGTTACGGGTACAGAAGTAAATCTCTTAAACCATCTGACGGGAAGGAACCGAATTGCTAAGAGAATCCGCACGGGCAGCCCACCTCGAAATGTCGACGCTCGACAAAGCATCTGCCCGCAAAGTGGTTTGGAATCTTTCAGCTCCAACGCTTGTTGAGATGTTTCTCGTATCACTGGTCGGGATGGCAGACATGATGCAGGTCGGCCGGGTAGGCCCGGCGGCCATAACCGCCGTCGGTCTCACAAACCAGCCTGTGATGTTGCTCCAGTCAGTATTCCAGGCACTCAACGTAGGCACCACCGCCTTGGTGGCCCGCTTCATTGGAATGGGCAAGCCCAAGGAAGCGTCGGACACCCTCAAGCAGACACTCGTAGTGGTAATTCTCCTAGGACTTGCCATCTCCCTCTTCGCGGGACTCGCCTCCTCTCTCATCCTGGAGTTCATGGGCGCAGAGCCCGAAGTCATCCGTGTAGGCACTCCGTACTTCAAGGTGGTGGCCTATGGGTTCGTCTTCAACGCGGTAGCGATGGGGCTCGCATCGGCCCTTCGAGGAGCCGGCGATACGAGGACGCCCATGACGATCAACCTCGCTGCCAACGGCATCAACATCACCTTCAACTACATCCTCATCTGGGGCAAATTCGGCTTCCCAAGGTGGGGCGTATTCGGAGCGGGCGTCGCGACCACCTTCTCCAGAGCCGTAGCAGCCGTATGGTTTCTGATCATCGCCCTCAGGGGCGAAAAAAGCATTCGCCTCGACTTCAGCGAGGGCTACAAACCCGACTTCGGGATCCTCAAGCGCATCTTCTCCATCGGTTTTCCTGCCGCATTGGAGCAAGGCGTACTCCGCACCGGGCAGGTCCTCTACGCGAAGGTTGTCTCCTCTCTGGGAACCGTCACGTTCGCGGCCCACCAGACGGCCTTGAACATCCTGAACCTCACTTTCATGCCCGGGATGGCATTTGCTACCGGTTGCACCACGCTGGTCGGCCAGTATCTCGGCGCCAAGAGACCTGAGGACGCGGAACGATGCGCCTCCACCTCCCGTGACCTGGGACTGGCCGTCGGCGGAGCCATGGCTCTGGTTTTCCTCTTCTTCGGCAAGTACATCGCCATGCTCTACACCAACGACACGTCGGTGGTACTAGCTTCCGCCCTCGTGCTAAAGATATACGCATTCGCCCAACCTGCCCAATCCATCCAGTTTATACTGGCGGGCGGGCTGCGCGGCGCGGGTGATACCAAGTATCCGCTCTATTCCACGGCGCTCGGCATGTGGATCGGCCGCGTGGGTCTCGGATGGTTCTTCGCCCACTTCATGAAGATGGGCCTCCCGGGCGCGTGGCTTGGGATGGCTATAGACCAGGCAGTACGCGGAGTCCTGATATCCTTGCGCTTCAGGGCCGGGAGATGGAAAGAGGTTAAGGTGTAGCGTCTATTCCACGGGTACCCTGCGGTCTTGCCCCCCGCGGTCTTGTCCCCGATAGGCGTTCACGACCCGCCGGCCGAGGACACCGTAGGTTCCGCACTCTTTGAGCTTCCTCACTGCGGCCTCCATGATCGACCTGGACGCGGACACGTACATGGAAGCGCCGGAGGCGGACTTCTTGCCTTGCATGATCGCTTCCCGGTTTTTGTCGGTGTGCTGGGCAAAGTACTGGGCGGCAGTCACCAGAAAGAGCGTGTTGACGTTGTCTTTTGCAACCAGCCCTCGGGACACCCTCTTGGCGCCCGTTCCGCCGTGTTGCGCGAAAGGCACGTAACGGCCCGTGGTTTTCAGGATCTGCCGCTGCACAGTCTCCAACCTCTCCGAGTCAGGTTCGTGTTTCTGGGAAGACGGCGCCGCGTGTCGCATGCCGATCGGATACGAGATACCGCCTGCCCCGGTATACTGGACAAACCCCGCCACCTGCCGGGCGAAAGCCTCCAGTTCCTGGCCGCTTAGTCTCCTGTACTCGTCCTCATCGCCTGCCTCAGCCGTTCCGCCGTACTCGGCCTCAAGGATGGCGTCGATCCCAGAAGCATTGACAAGGTCACAGATCTCCTTGGTCACCGCGAAGTTCAGAACCGGAGGCAGTTTCTCAGTATCGATCATTGCCCAAGCGGGGCGCATCTCCTCTACTGCCGCCATGAACCCCTCCACTGCCTCCCTATAGGCCGCGGAGCACAGATACGTCTCCCAGACCGCCATATCCTCACGAGAGGGCGACCTCACGCCGTAGGACCGGGCGGCTCCCAAAGCGTCTTCGAGGCGCGACCTGACCTGGTCGGGCGATGGGCAAGCCTCGCCGACTCGGGACGGCCGTTCATGGGCCGGTCGCTCATTGGAAAAGAGCGCGTCTCGGAGGTCGGGCAGCGCATAGTGGTCCAAGCCGAGGGCGACAAAGGGAGGCTCATAGATAGCCCCGTAGCCTTCGGCAGTAACCTTCGCCATCTTTGCCCCGGCACGCACGGAGTTCACAAGACCGGACCTCAGCTTGAGACCGCGGCCCGCGGTAACCAACGCCCCCATGCTGAACTGCACGATGATTGGAGAGCCCCCGTCCAAAACCGCCGAATGGTAGAAGCCGGCCAGTTCGAGTTCGAAGGGGAAATTGCCGTTCAAGGCAAGCACGGTCTTTCTTTCTTCCTCAGGGCGAAGCCTGAGGTCTTCGGTGAAGGGATTGAAACGCTGGAAAAGACGCTGGAGTTCGCTTCCCGTCACGTGGTATGTGTCCTTCATAGCGGGACGGTTCCGGCCGGTAAGGAGCTCCTCCTCTCAATCCATAGGCTCATTTGGGCCGGCTTTCACGACGAACGGCAGGACTCCGTGAAGGACCTGGACCGTCACCGGAAAGCGCACATCAACAGTATCACCATCAACATGACAGGGGAAACCGTCCGGTGCCGAGAGTTGGAGGACGGACGCGTCCTTCAAGACAACCCCCTTCTTGCCCACGTGATTGCCTCCGCGCACCAGGAAAATGAGGGGCAACAAGCCAACCCTCGGGACGCCGTGCAAGAACGCGACATTAAGGCGGCCGTCGTCAGCCCGGGCTCCCGGGTTTACCTTCATGCCGCCTCCGAACTTCTCGGAATTGGTTACGGCGCAGAGCCAAGTCTTGTCGTGCTTGGAGGGAGGCTCGCCGTCAATGGATACCGACACCTCGCTCGGGTTAAAGAAAACGAGGCCGCGGAGAGCCTCGTACATGTAGCTCAAGCCCCCGATTTTCCGGGAACCCAGTTCCGCGACTCGCTTGACGACGTAAGCGTCATAGCCGATGCCGACGGAGTTCACGACGTATCTCGTAACTCCGCCTGAGTCAGAAAACCTGAACGTGTCCATGTGTCTTACGCCCGGATTGGCCAGGGCTTGGACCGCTTCTTCCCAGGACCTGTAGAGCCCGCTGCCCACTGCGAAGTCGTTCCCGGTCCCCGAAGGGATCACGGCGATCTTCACTCCGGTCCCGGCTCTCTCTTCCCTGGCCTGCATGACGCCGTTCACAACCTCGCTGACGGTGCCGTCACCGCCCATTGCCGCCAAGACGTCATACCCGTTCCTGGCAGCCGCGGCCGAGATCTCCGCCGCATGACCTCTTCCTTCCGTCTCTACAACATCATACGGGATGAAAGACTGTTCCAAGGCGCTCCGTACTGCCGGCAGTCGTTTCTTCGTCCTCCCGTGGCCTGCCACGGGGTTCAATATGACCAAAACCTTCTTCGGGAGTGCCAATGCAATCACTCCATCGTGGATTTCCGACATATTTCCATCATATTTCCATGTCCTGGACCGTTTTCCCTCTGAAAACCCACCATATCGGCACCTGCGCGCCGAAAGAAAGTCGTGGAAGCCCGCCGGTCAGTTGAACGGAGGGGTGGAATGCCCGTCGCCGATGAAAATGGCCAGGTCCGGGCAGTTAATCTCGCACATCTTGCACTTCGTGCACTTCTCTGGGGAAACCGGACCCACCACGGTGAACCCCTTGACGTTCACCTTACCGGTCATGCCGAGCACGCCGCGGGGGCAGTAACGGATGCCGAGGCCGCAC
>CAZYFG010000030.1:0-5629 GCA_964646835.1 uncultured Eubacteriales bacterium
ATCTCGGTGGGACGCGGCACGATCGTGTCTCTCTTCTTAAGTTCCCTTGCCCAGTACCTTGCCAGGAATTCGTCCCAGTCGAGGTCCATGACAAGGCTTTCGTACCACTGCATTACGCTAGAGGAGGCGCTTCCTGCGACAATCCCCGCCACACGGTACCGGAGGCACGCCTCCAGGAGCTCTCGACTCACTGTGGATCCCGCGAGGATGACGCGGTCCGCGTCCTCTGGACCAATCCTTTGAGGAGCCACGTGTTCACGCGGGCCTTCCGCTCTCCTGACCAGGGTCCCTGACCTGGCGAAGCCTGCCCCTGCGATCCCGGGGACAGTGTCCCCCCAAGAACGAACCCACACGCCGACCGCTTCGTCAATATGCTCTACCGTTCCCGGAAGATGGCTCGCCAGCTCGGAAGGTTCCTCTTTGATGGACACGCGTCCCGTCGACTGGCTAATCGCCACCACCTCACCGTCGCAAGGTGACGTGTATTCCGTGTAACCGAGGCCAAACATGTAGGAGTAGTAGCCCAAGACTTCCCCCCGTTTGACCTTCTGGCCCTCGGCCACCAACACGGTGGCCGCGATACGGTCTCCCGATGTCTCCATTTTCACAAACCTAAGGCGCTGCCGGGAAGCGTACTTCCCGAGTATGGTGCCGGCCTCAACCTTTGACCCGGGGGAAACCAGTGACTCGCCGATTGACGGGAATACCCGGAGCCTCCTGACCGGCGCATTCCTCACCACTCTCGGTCGGCTCAGAGCGTACACGGCCATCACTCCAGCCCCCTTTCCCATCCATCAAGGACACTGTCAGGGAACACCTTCAGCGACCTGTAGACCATCCGGCTCTCACGGTGGCGGTCCTCGGTCTTCTTGCCCCGCGGCCTTGCATCGATGTAGGCGGAACGGAAACCGGCCATGCGAATGCCGTACCTCCGGCCTTCTCCGTCACCTACGTCGCCTTGGAGAGACGGATGCAGTTCCAACACGGTGGATTGAGGGTCTGGAATGTCGATGTGGCGGATCCGTCCGTGTTCCACTGACAAAGGCTCAAGGCCGGACTCGGTCCTCATGAATGCCCACCTGTGTCCTATGCGTTCTTCGTTCCTGCCCGGGCTCATGACGACACACTGAGGCGAAAAGACCGACTCGGGAGCAAGACCCGAATCCTCCGCCGTGATGCCCAATGACCCAAGGATGCCGTCCCGGTCGGTGTATACTCTGGTCAAACCTCGGAGCTCCATGGTATCCATCACCAGAGAGACAAGGGCTTCCGGCGAGAGGAGCCCCGCCAAGAAGCCGGTAATGCATACCGTACCGATGCGCTCCATCCTGACCAGGGTGTCTCCGCCTTTGACCGCCACCTGGAAGGTCTCCCCCACCTGGCGCTGCCTGTGGATTCCCCGCAATTCGATGGCGGTTCGCGAATGTTCTTGGAAAGCCTCCAAGACAGCCTGCTTCTGGATGGCCAGGTACACCGCCAGATCATCCCAAGTTGTCGGAACCACCGCGGGGTTGGTCTTCCAGTTGGCGAGGAGATCCGCAAGACGATCCCCCAGCCGGCGGGACGGAAGCCACCCAATTACGTCCTTGGCCTGCACATTCAAGGTCGAGGTAACGGTTCGGGTGAAGACTCCCCCTATCTGGGAGAACACCTGGACTGCATCTCCATCCAACGAGACGACCATCACGTTCCCGTTCATGGACTGAGCCAACTTGCGTACAGCCAGACCCATGGCGTGCCCGGTAGGTAGGATGGTCGCGGCGCCGAACCTGCCCAGCCCGGAAAACCTCGGGTCGTGACGGACCCCTCTGGTGAATACGCCCACTATGGCGTCCCTTGCCGATTCCAGGTGCTCCACTTCCAGCCGGGAGCGGACATTATCGGCCCACACTACCTCAACCGAATCGCCAAGGATCCTGAGCACTTCTTCTCGACCTTCCAGCGATGCGGCGTACACGACCGGGACCTTCTTCCCGTCGCCCCGGCGATAGGGCAGGCCTTCGGCTAACACCTTTGCCACGTTGAAAAGCTGGTGGCGGCCTTGTCCCATGATTTCCTCATCCACGCCTCCGGCCATGACCACCATGGCGATATCCTGCCTTCTTAAGTCGGATACGCGCTGGTATTCGTGGCGGCCGTCATCCACGGTAATGAGGTCGGTCACCGTGGCACCCGCGGACAAAGCCGCACGCTTGGCAGATTCGCCTGAGATGCCCTTCACGACGCCGGCGCACACCGTCCTAGGCTCGCCGGATGCGCTCACCGTAACCAAAATGTCTTTCGGGTCAAATCGGTTCCCTAGGCGTTCCACCCTGGCCTGTGCTTCCGAATAGGCCAAGCGGGCCCCTTCGGTAAGATCGACGTTCGCCAGAGCCGGGGGTGTGGGGACAGTCGCGGATCCCACCAACTTGAACCCTTGAGGGGACCCACTCCACACTCTGGCCTGGGTAACGGTATTCCCGATATCCAAATGAACATAATCTTTGGCCATGCTGACCTCCCGGTTGTTCAGGCTGCGCCTCCCCCAGTTATCTCCGCGATCCGGCCGTCCAGGATGTGCACGACCCTGTGAGCCCATTTGGCGAGGGATGGGTCGTGGGAGACTACGATGAAGGTCTGCCCCTTGTCCCTATTTAGGTTGTGGAATATCTCTCCTATCTCTGAAGACGTCTTTCGGTCGAGATTCCCCGTTGGCTCGTCGGCGAGGACCACGTCCGGCTCGTTGGCCAGGGCCCTGGCGATGGCCACCCGCTGCTGCTCTCCTCCGGAGAGTTCGAGGGGCCTATGGTTCTTCCTGGCGCCCAAACCGACGGTGTCCAAGAGCTCCTTGGCCCGGTCCTCCATCTGGCGCTTGTCCTTTCCGCTGAACCTCATGGGAAGCATGACGTTCTCGAGCGCTGTAAGGTGCGGTATGAGGTTGAAGAATTGAAACACGAACCCCACCTTGTTGCGCCTTATCCTGGCAAGTCCGTTTTCGGAGAGTTGGGAGTACCTCTCTCCTGCCAGGATCACGTCGCCCGACTGAGGGCGGTCCAGCCCCCCGAGAAGGGCCAAAAGAGTGCTCTTGCCGCTTCCCGACGGGCCCATAATCACTACGAACTCGCCCCGGTCGACCTCCAGGTTCACGTCATTTACTGCGTAGATCGTCTGCCCCAGAAAGAAAGACTTCCGGAGGTTCACAGTGCGCAGGATAGGCTGGTCCAACTGGAACTCCCCCAAGCACGTAGTTAGGTCCTTTGTTAACCTTTATGCTTGTTTCTTCGCCTCCCGAGATACTCCTTCAGCCATCCACCAGGAACTATCTGCTCAGCCGCTCCTTGAGATACGCTTTGGCTTGAGCGAGCAATTCAGGCTTGGTGGCGATGTCGTAGGCCGAAAGCGCCAGCACCTTGGTTGCCATCACTGCAGCGTCTATCCCGCGCGGCGTAATGGTCGAGTCTGCCATCTCAACAGAGTGACCTCTGGCCGAAGTCGAGTTGAAACCTATCTGGATTGCGGGCGTGACCCAAGTGACGCTTCCGACATCGGTGACGCCTCCGCCGGTGTAGTCCTCATCCCTGGGGGGAATCTCGGCTCCCACATACTCGAAGTTCTTTGCGCAGACCTCCTGGAGGACGGGATAGTCCAGCGTGTCCCTGAAAAGCATCTCGTGGTGGCGGAAGTCCACAGTGCATCCGACAGCCTGGGCCGCTCCCTCGGCGCACTGCTTCACCTTGGGGATGATGACGTTCTCAAGATACTTCCAGTCGGTGGAACGCAGCGTGAACCTCATCTGGGCGACGTCGGGCACGATGTTCTGGGCGTGCCCTCCGTGGGTGATGATGCCGGCAATCCTAACGGGGTCTTTGAGGTGGTTCCTAAGGTTTCTTATGGATATGTATGCTGCGACACAGGCATCCAGGGCATTGATCCCGCCCTCAGGGTTCCCCCCTGCGTGGGACGTCCGGCCGTGGAACGTTATCTCTAAAGGATGGGAAGCCCAGCGAACTCCTCCTCCGACTCCGTTCCGCTGGCCTGGGTGGGCGATAAACGCGGCGTCAATATCTTTGAAAACACCCTTCTCGACCATAACGACTTTTCCGCCTATTGTTTCCTCTGCCGGAGTGCCGAGAACCGTCCAGGAAGCCCCGAATTGGTCCGGCGGGCATACGCGAGACATGGCCAGACCTGCGGCTACCGCCACTGCGGCCATAAGGTTGTGGCCGCACCCGTGACCGATCCCCGGAAGAGCATCGTACTCGGCCATAAATGCGATGTTGGGCCTTCCTTTACCCACCCGGGCGACAAACGAAGTGGGAAGGTCGGCTACGCCCGCTTCCACTGAGAACCCGTTGTCGCTAAGGATACCCCTCAGTTTCTCGGAAGCGAACACCTCGTTCAACCCGGTCTCGGGGCGGTTGTAGAGCGACACGGCGATATCCTGGATCACCGGTCTCAGCGAATCGATTGAGGCCACAAGCTCATCTTTTTTATTTGGAGTCCGGTTCATATGTCTGTACCCCCTATCACAAATGCCAAAGACAGTATACAGCCTTTGGCAGACGGCATGGAATAACCACACAATTTACATATTGATCACCAATTCCCCAAGTGATATACTCCGAAAAATACCCGGATAGACCGAGGGAGGTCTGCCCCATGAAAAAGGAAGACAAGTTCCTGGAGGAAGGCCTTTCGTTCGACGATGTCCTCTTGGTTCCCGACTACTCTGAGGTCTTGCCGCGGGAAGTAGACGTGACGACGAGATTGAGCGCCACCATCAAGTTGGGGATCCCGCTCCTCTCCTCCGCCATGGACACCGTAACCGAAAGCAGGATGGCAATAGCCATGGCCAGAGAAGGCGGGCTGGGCGTCATCCATAGGAACATGTCCGTAGAGAGACAAGCCCAGGAAGTCGATAGAGTAAAGCGTTCCGAGCACGGTGTCATCACCGACCCCTTCTTCCTGTCCCCCGAAAAGACGGTGGAAGACGCTCTTCAAGTTATGGCCAAGTATCACATTTCCGGAGTGCCCGTCGTTCTGGGTGACCGTCTGGTCGGCATTATCACCAACAGAGACATCCGCTTTGAGGAAGACCACTCAAAACCCATCTCTGAAGTAATGACCAGCAAGGGTCTGATCACGGCTCCGGTTGGGACATCCCTCGAAGAAGCCAAGAAGATAATGGGGAAGCACAAGATCGAGAAACTGCCGCTCGTGGACGGCGATTTTCATCTCAAGGGACTAATCACCCTGAAAGACATTGAGAAGACCCGGATGTACCCCAGGGCTGCCAAGGACTCCCGCGGGAGACTCCTGGCCGCCGCGTGCATCGGAGTCGGAGGATTGGAGAGGGCCAAGGTCCTGGTGGATGCGGGGGTTGACGTCATCGTCGTAGACAGCGCCCACGGACACTCAAAGGGCGTGTTGGACACGGTAAGCGCCCTCAAAGAGAGGTTCCCCGAGAAAACTGTCATCGCCGGGAACGTGGCAACCGGAGAAGGAGCCCTCGCCCTCATAAAGCGTGGCGCTGACTGCGTGAAGGTTGGAGTCGGACCGGGGTCCATCTGCACCACCAGAGTCGTGACGGGCGCCGGGGTCCCGCAGTTGACCGCGGTGTTCAACGCCGCCGCGGTAGCCAAGGAGCACG
>CAZYFG010000030.1:5639-16255 GCA_964646835.1 uncultured Eubacteriales bacterium
TTCCGGTGATCGCCGACGGGGGCGTCAAGTATTCGGGCGACATAGCGAAAGCCATAGCCTGCGGTGCTGACGCCGTAATGCTCGGAGGCCTTTTGGCCGGTACGGACGAGAGCCCCGGCGAGATGGAGATATGGCAAGGCAGGAGCTTCAAGGTATACCGCGGGATGGGATCAATGGGAGCGATGAAAGAAGGCTCCGCCGACCGGTACTTCCAGGAAGCCTCCTCCAAACTGGTACCTGAAGGCATCGAAGGAAGGGTACCCTACAAGGGCCCGGTCACCGAAACCATTTTCCAATTGATCGGCGGCCTCAGGGCAGGCATGGGATATTGCGGGTGCGCCCACATCGCCGAAATGCACGAAAAGGCAAAGCTCATGCGGATCACGGATTCGGGACTCCGCGAGAGCCATCCGCATGACGTGAGCATCACGAAAGAAGCGCCGAACTACACCCCTAGGTGAGGGGCCGTCGCAAGCTGAATACCCCAGACTCCGCTTGCGGGCGCGTAGCCTGCAGGCGGAGTCTGTGAGTTTTGATCAGCTTATTGGTCGGCGCTCACACCCGCGCCGTCAGGCTCGACTTCCCCGCCAGCGGTCGGGCTCAGCCTATTCTCAGGCCCTCTCACATCCCGGGATCACTGACAACCCGAGTTGCAGTCGCAATCGCACTCGTCCCGACAAGGGTCGCAGGGATCGTGGTCCTTCTTCTTCTTGCAGAACGGGCAGACTACCGGAAGCAGGTCGGCAGCTCTGAAAACCAGGTCGATTTCTGAGTTCGGCGAACCCCCGCAATGAACGGTAACAAAACACCTGATGGGGGCCTTGTCGGGCTTCGGGCAGACGACTACCTCGAAGATCCCTTCATGTGCGCAGAGCACCGTGTCTTCCGCACAGCAACGCCCGATGTTCCTGAGAACCTTGCAGTCTACCTGTCTCGGCGGGCAGCACTCGATGTCGAAGAGCCTCACAACCGCATCGATGCAGCCCTTGCCGACATTCTGAACACTGACCTCAATGGCTCTATCGGGTCCGTCCTTGATGGCAAAGGGGCCGGTGCTGAGGGGACCTTTCCCAGGCAGCAGGTTGTCCAAAGCGTCTTCTATGTCCTTGATCTCGTCCTTGATCTCCTTCAGACCGAACCTTGGGTTCTTGAGCAGGTCTTTGATATCCTCAATCTTTTCCAGTACTTTGCAGGCGCAACCGATCTTGAGCACGCTTATAACCTCCTTTCAGTGTGCTCTCCATCGTATGTAAGGGGATGAGGTTATGTTAACAGCCTGGGGAATATCGTCGGGTAGCTAGGCAGGGTGACGGAGTCACCCGGTGGCGCGGGGTACTTCCGAGGTACTTCCGAGGTACTTCCGGGGTACTTCCGAGGTACTTCCGAGGTACTTCCGAGGTACTTCCGAGGTACTTCCCCGGGCCCACTCTCATCCAAAGCCCAGCGTATCTAGGCAAACCCGTGGGAAATATCCCCACTGGCGCAAATGTCCCGCAGAACGTCCCCGCCGGCGCATACATCCCGGGAAGACATCCCCGCCGGCGCACACGTCCTCGGGAGACGTCCCCACGGGAGCATATTTCCCGCGGAACGTCTCCACCCGTGCTCATTTCCCGCGCGATGTCCCCACCGGTGCATAGGTCACGGCAGACAGCCCAATCGGCACACTCGCGGGCGACCTTGCCACGGGACCTCTGGTTTACTCAGTATCAGAAACCTCCACCTCAGGCGTGTATTCCACGCCATCGGTGTAGTTGTTGGCGGGGTTCCAGAGCATGTAGGTCTGGATGCCGTGTTCGAAGGCAGCGCGGATCTGGCCCGAGACTTCCTCAGGGCCGTACTTGATGCGCATAGAGAAATCTTGCAGCCAGGGGCGCGTCTTGCCCCTCAGGCCTTCCGACCTCTCCAGCGCTTCGGCCATAGCTTTGTACACAACCTCGTATGGATGAGCCTCGGGCACCTGGAAACCGTAGATGCCTGCGTTGTAGTAGTGGGAAGGGTAGACCATGGGGCACATGAAGTCCACCGAATCCGCAAGTTGCTCCCACTTGTGGCCGATACCCATGTCGTCGGACGCGATGGTGGCAAAGCCGAAGATGTCGGCCCCCAAGTACGCCTTGCCTTTGAGAGCCTCGCTCATGTAGTCCAAGAAGGCAGCTATACAATCGCCTCGGGTCTCGTACTTCTCTGACCCGGGCATTAGCACTGTCCCCGAACCCTCCAGACCTCGCGCGCTATCGGGGAACCGCACGTAGTCCAGTTGTATCTCATGGAAGCCCATATCAACCGCCCAGAGGGCGATGTCTCTCACGAACTCCCAGTTCTTCTCGTCATAGGGGTTGAGCCACAGGCGACCGTCGCGGTCACGCCAAAGGCTGCCGTCGGCGCCGCGGATGGCACGCTCTGGCTCCTGTTGCGCGCGGTATGGATCCTGAAAAGCTACGATGCGTGCAATCATGTAGTAGTCCAGGTCGGCAAGGATCTGTATGAGGCCGGGAAGCTGGCTGTAGCTGCCGGCCCGGGCGGGGACATGCTCCGGCGGCTTGGCGGGAACGCGCCCGCTGTTGTCTTTAATGTCGATGACGAACGAGTTGAGTCCTTCATGGGCCCTCATGTACTGCATTATGGAGGCCATCCGGGACGGGGTACCTGCCGTATCCATCGTGAGGTACAGGGCTCGGGCAGATAAGGCCATTTCGATGGGAGCTAGGACAGTCTCGATCTCTTCATTCCCCGCATCCGAAGGGTCCCCTGACTGACCGGACTCGCCCGTCGAACCGGACGCTCCCGTAGAACCAGTTTCGCCCGAAGAACCGGACGCTCCCGTAGAACCGGTCTCTCCCTGTGTACCCGCCGTGTCCGGTTGCCCGTTGGGACCCGTCTCTCCGACGTCTGATGCCGTCTCCCCTCGTACCCAGGCAACGGCCCGGTCCCAGAGTCCCTGGTTATACACCGCAAAGGCAAACAGCGCAAACACCAACAATAGTGCCGCAACGTCGCCCCATCTGGGACGATGCCTCACCTTGGGACGCTCCGGATCGGTGGTGGCGGTTGCTGCCGCTTGGCTTCTTGCCTTGCTCCCACGGGCAGCCCGAGTTCGAGGAGTCTTCTCAGCGACCTTGGTGCCGGAAGTCTTTCTGGCGGCCCGCGTGCGAGGGGCAGACCGGACGCCGGAGTTCCTGACGTCCGCGCCGAGACTCTCGTCATGGCTCGCGCGACGGCTCACGGGATCGCCTGCGTTACGGCTCGGGCTAACTTTGGGTATATCTTTCGGTCTATCCTCAATGCTGCCTGCCCCCTCCGGAGCAGCCAACAGCTCAAGTTGCTCGTAAGAATGTAGCCGCTCTCTCCGCGCTTTCCGCGCTCTTCTCCCGGGCATCCTTCGTTTCTCCCATCCGGCCCCAACTGTCCTGCTAGACAAGTATTATGATGGGATCCTTCTCGGATTGACGCAGAAACACCTGCAGGTGTTCCGCTTTTCCTGGTGCACCGGCATAGGGTCATGTGGGCCGTTGGGTGACAGCAGTTGAGCACCTGGGCCTCTGAACCCCTGCTATTTCCGGTTGTAGTACCTGAGAGCGACGGAGATCTCTATGAACCCAACGGGAAGCTCAATCGGGATGACCAGTCGCTGTATGTCAACGGTAGATATCATCACGCCCTTGCCGGCAATGATGGTCGGAGGAGTGAGCTTGCAGACATACCCGTGTTCCTCCAGCCCCGCGGCGGCTTTGCCGGTGATGATGTTCCCCATCTCTGCGATTGAGGACTCGGCGAGCTCGTTGAAGACCGGGACGGCGTCGTCCAGGAGGGCCGCCGCTATGGCCTTGGCGGTCTTCTCCGACATGCTGTAGATGACGATGCCTTCCGCGTCCCCGGCAACGCCAAGCGCGACATTAACCTCTCCCGAAGTCGCCTTGGACGACTCCAGGCGAATCTGACCCCTGGTCACCTCCATGTTGATCTCATCCTGCAGGAACGCATAAGCCGACTGCAGGAAGGGGTTCACCAATCCCGCTTTGAACATGAGACTCTACCTCCTAACAACGCTGGTAAAAGAACGGATAGATCTGGCTCAGTCCGTAACATCCCGGATTGAACACCGCCTCGGTGGCACCGGTGAAAAGGACGCCCCCGCTCCTCAGGGAACCGGCCAGGCCCGTAAGGACCCGCTGCTTTCCCTGGTCGGTGAAGTAAATCAGCACGTTTCTGCAGACGGCCAGATCTAGGTCTTGCGGGTACTCATCCACCAGCAGGTTCCGCCTCTCAAAAGAAGCCGTCCGCCTGAGGGCGTCACGCACCCGGTACCCTTCGGCACATCGCTCAAAATGCTGCGCGAGACGCATCCGGGAGATCCCTTTTGCCTCCTCAGCCGAGTAGACCCCGGCCCTTGCCTTCTCGAGACTCGGTTCGTCGATGTCGGTCCCGAGCACCTTGGGCTGCCCCCCGGCCTCCAGCACGGCGATGGCGAGGGAGTATGCCTCTTGCCCCCCCGAACACCCGGCACTCCACACGCGGACGGGATGTCCCCTCCGGTACGCGACTACCGAGGGGAGTACGAACTCAGAGAGCACCCTCCATTGCTCGGGGTTCCTGAAGAACTCGGAAACGTTGATAGTGACGAAATCCACCAGAGCCTCGAGCTTCCGGCTTTGTAAGAAGAAAGATCAAGCCCAGTAAGCCTCTTAAGCCTCATACAGAAGTGCACGTAATCAGCCCCGTAGGCATGGATGTCGTCTCTGGCGTCAATGAGCTCCTTCGCCAATCTCCACTCCCCGTTCCTCTCAGAAACCTCGGTACAAATCCGACGGTCTCAACTCCTACGAAAACCTGGCTATCTCGTCCACTATGTGACAGAGAGGCAGGACCTTGTCACAGATCCCAAGTTCATAACACGCTTTCGGCATGCCCCACACAACCGAGGTGCTTTCATCCTGAACTATCACTGTCGCGCCGCGGTCCTTGGCGGCTTTCGCCCCCTGAGCTCCATCGACGCCCATCCCCGACAGGATGACTACCATGAGCCTTTCGCCGTAGATGGCCGCCGCGTCCAAGAGCGTCACATCCACTGCAGGTTTCACGCCGTGGACCTGAGGCCCATCGTCGGTCGTGACCTTTGCCGCCTGACCGTTTCCAAAGGGCAGCACCCTAAGGTGGTATCCCCCGGGGGCTATCAGGACTTCCCCCGCCAGGACCGTCTCTCCCGAAGCGGCTTCCCGGACGCTCAGCGCCGAAACCGCGTCCAATCTCCTTGCCATCGAGGAAGTGAACCCCGCCGGCATGTGCTGGCAGACGATCACGCCTGAGGGCAAATCGGCAGGAAGACGCGGCACCAGGTCCTCAAGGGCCTGGGGCCCCCCGGTGGAGGAGCCGATCACCACTAGCGACCCTGCTTCACGAAGGGATTCGGCTTGACGAACGGATCCGGCCTCACGAAGCGACCCGGCTTCACGAGAGGTCGCGTTTCGTCTCACCGCGGACGGCGTCCCCGCTCCCCTATGGCGCGCGTCCTCCTCCGGATACCCCGTTCTGACCCTGGGTCTGGCCTGAGCGGAGGCCAGCACCTTCCTGCAAAGTTCCTCCGCCGCATCGTCCAGTTCAAAGCCGGATGCAGGCTTCGGCAGGAAATCGACCGCTCCTAAGGAAAGGGCGTCCAGCGTAACCTGAGCGCCCTTGTGTGTAAGCGACGAAAACATGACAACCGGGATCGGTCTATCGGCCATCATGGTCTTGAGCGCCGTCAGACCGTCCATTCGGGGCATCTCGACATCCAGCACGATCACGTCCGGCCTAGTTTCCCGGTTCTTCTGAACCGCTTCCGACCCATCCCTGGCTTCCGCGATCACATCTATCCGAGGATGTCGTCCCAGGGCACGCCGCAGCATGTGCCTCATGAACACGGAGTCATCCGCGATGAGGACGGTTACCCTCCCGGGATCTCTGCCATCTAGGAACTCGGACACAGTCTTCTCACTGCCTCGATAAGCTTGTCCGGCTGGAAGGGTTTCACGACGAAATCCTTAGCACCGGCACGGATGGCTTCCAGGACCATGCTCCTCTGCCCCAACGCTGTAACCATGATCACCTTGGCGCCGCTGTCCTCGTTCTTGATGGCCTTCACGGCCGTGATACCGTCCATAACCGGCATGGTGATGTCCATGAGCACTAGGTCCGGCTTTTGAGCCTTGTAGACCTCGATGGCCTCGGCGCCGTTGGAAGCCTCAACTACCTCGTATCCCTCCTGAGTCAAGAGCTTCGAGGCCTTGGCGCGCATGAACATGGCGTCGTCGACAACCAAAACCTTTGGCAAGTCCCTCATCCTTTCGAGATGGCCTCCTATGCCCATCGAGACTCTCTGTTTCTATATCTCTTTCTCTCCGCGCGAGACTGAGTACACGGTAGCCCGCCCTTCGCCTACATACAACTTCATGGTTCTGCCGTAATCTTTGCCCACGTCTTGCCTTGGTTTAGGCAATCCTTGTTCTCTCAAAGCCTCCTGGACCGCCCTCACGTTGGCGGCCCCGATATCTCCATCGGGCAAGGTCACTTGCCGGAGAACATGGGCCCCTCCGGCCAACCACACCCTCAACCTTCTTGGATCGGCGCCGAGCGCGGTAAGGCAGCTTACGGCGTACGGCACTGCGGTGTCGGCATACTTCCCGGGCTTCTCGACCCCAACGGCCGCCACCCCGTCTCCCGTCAGACTTTGCCGCCTTCCCCGCTCCGACGGTAACATCACATGGGCCATGGCCCCCGCCCTGAGGACCGGGTCCCACAGCGCCACTCCTACACAGGAACCCAGAGAGAACGCCACCAAGACGTCTTCCGCACCGACCGACCACTTGACCTCGGCGAGGCCAACCACCAACGTATTCGGCATACACCTACTCCGTCTTCCACAATTCGTCTTTCGAAGACCCCAACCGGGGCAGGAACACGATCTCAAAAGACGCTTGTTCTTCTTGAAGCGTAACCTTCATGTATGCCACGTACGTGGCATCGCCGTCAGGCCCTGCGTAGGACATGGCCGAACCGAGTATGGCCCCGGCCATCTCCCGGATGATGACGGGAGGGATCGGGAGGATCTTGATCCCGAAGCCGTCTGCGACTCTGTTGAGGACCGACGAGCCGACCACGTTGGCTACCTCGCCGATGAGCGAGTCCACGAAAGCCGATGCCTCGGCGCCCGGCGCAGACTCACGCTCCAGGGGCGCCAGGACTTGAGCCAGTTTCTCCGCAGAGTCCGGTCTGAACAGGATCATGAGCTGCCCCTCGACGTCCCCGCTGAAAGTCACGTAGGAACTAAGGACCACCTCTTCCGGCGGGCCGGAGAGAACAGGGACCTTGCTCAGCTCAACGTAATCGGTCTGAACCGCGTCGAGCCGGAGCGGCCTCCCGGTATAGGCCGAGAGGATCGTCCGGGCACTCTCCAGACCTTGGACAGCGGACTCCTGAAACCGCGCATAGTCCAGGGTTCTTCCTCCCATCATTCCCTCCATCCAAGTAACTCGTAGGCGACTCCTAGACAACTCTGTTGACATCCAGTATGACGGCGGGATCGCCTTGGGCCAGAATGGTAGCGCCCGCGACCCCTTGAGCCGCGACAGCATATGGCCCATTTCCTTGACGACGATCTCCTCTTCTCCTATGAGGCCGTCCACTCCGAGCGCCAGCGGTTGGTCGTTTGACCTGGTCAAGAGGGCATACTTGTGCCCTCCGTCAGACCAGAGGTCGTCTTTCAGGGCGCCCACCAGCGATATGAACGGGATAACCTTTCCCCTCACGTTCATGGCAGGTTTGCCCTGGACGCTGCCGACGGCAACATCCGCCATGGCCAGTACCTCTTCCACCGACGACGTGGGGATGGCATAGACCTCTTCTTTGCACCTCACCAAGAGGGCCCTCATTATGGCAAGTGTAAGGGGGAGCCTCAAGGTCACTACCGTGCCCTGGCCCAACCTTGTACGCACTTCGATCTGGCCGTTCACTCTCTCCAGATTGGCCCTCACGACATCCATACCGACGCCGCGTCCCGAGACCTCAGTGGCCACGTCCGACGTTGAGAACCCCGGCATGAAGATGAGTTCGAGGGCTTCTTTCTCTGAGAGCCTCTGGGCGGCTTCCTCCGTTATGAGGCCCTTTTTGACCGCCGAACGCTTCAATCGCTCGGCGTCAATGCCGGCGCCGTCGTCCTCTACCGTGACAACTACCTGGTTTTCCTCGTGCTGCGCCGAGAGCACAACCCGCCCCCTCGGGGGCTTGCCGGCGGCGACACGTACCTCGGGGAGCTCGATCCCGTGGTCTACTGAGTTCCGCAGGATATGGATAAGGGGATCGTCGATAGCCTCCAGGACGGTACGATCCAGTTCGGTGTTCTCGCCCTGGATCTCGAAGTCCAATTGCTTCCCGCACCTCTGGCTCAAATCCCGCATCATCCTGGGGAACTTGGAGAAGATGCTGTTCACAGGCAGGAGCCTGGCCTGCATGATACCCTCTTGCAGTTCCCCTGAGGTCCGCTGCAAATGGGCCGCCAGCGAGCTTAACTCGCTCCCGGCTGCGGCAGTCTCGGGATTCCGCATGAGCTCCGTGGCTATTTGGGAGAGCCTGGTCCTGTCGATGACCAGCTCGCCGACCATGTTCATAAGGAAGTCCAGCAAGCCGACGTCAACCCTCACGGTCCTCCCAAGGTCGGACCTCTTGGGCTGGGGTGCGTCGGGAACCGTCTGGACGCGGTACCTCTCCAGCGTCACATCGGAGACATCTTGGTTGGCGCGTGCCAGCTCCTTGGCTCCCTGCCCGCCGTCCTCGGCCGTTATGTACACAATGAGTGTGTCCGAGGCCTTGTCTTCCTCGATATCCTTTCGCGAGGGCACCGAGGCGACAACTTCGGCCACGTCTTCGAGCAGGGTCAGAACCTGAAAACAGCGCACCGACAAGAGAGGAGCATCCGAACGGAACCGTACGGTCAGGACATAAGTGCTCTTGCCCTCTGCCAGGGCCGAGTCAAGTTTCCTCAAAGTCTCATCAGGGATTGTCGTGGGAAGCTGCGTCTTTGACGCTGCCTTGCCGGCGTCAGCGCCTTGAGCGGAAGTCTCTGCGGCCACAAAGCCAATCATCTCTACAAGGTCGCGGTTTGAGGGAACCGGTCGCTTCTCTGTGAGCGCGGCTCTCCATTCCTTCAACCAGTCGACCGCCTGGAAGAGGACATTGAGGAGGTCCGAGGTGAGAACCCGTTCGCCGGAACGTATCTGGTCAAGGATGCCCTCAATGCCGTGGCTCACCTCTACCGCTTCCTGCAATCCCAAGGTAGCGGCCCCGCCTTTCACGGTGTGCATAACGCGGAAGACTTCCTGGACAAGGGCGGCGTCGTCCGGGGATTTCTCAAGCTCAACCAGATTCTGTTCGGTTACGTCCAGAAGCTCGCTTACCTCGGCCAAGAGGATTTCGAGATCCTGAGCGAACCCCTCGCGAGTATCTCCCATTTCTACCTCACTGAACTACGGCTGCCCGCAGATCGGCCTCGCGGAGAGTCCGCTTCTCGGCATCCGATATGATTCGAGTCAAGTCAAGAAGCACGATGAGTTCCGTTCCGACCTTGGCGATACCCTGGATGTACTCTATCTCGTCGCCTACCACGACAGCGGCTGCAGGCTCTATTGAGTCCTCGGCGATCCTGAGGACCGAAGAGACCGAGTCCACAATGACGCCGATGCTTTCCTGGCCGGCTTCGACCAAGACGATTCGCTGGTTCGGATCGCCCTTCTTCTCTTCAAACCCGAACTGCTTGCGAAGATCGAGAACCGGGATGACTCTCCCCCGGAGGTTGATAATGCCTTCTACGAATTGGGGGGCGCGTGGAACCGGCACTATCTTCTGGATGGGGATGATCTCGCGCACCGAAGCGATATCTACACCGTATGTCTCCTGTCCCAGCGAGAAGGCTACAATCTGACGCTCTTCGCCTGACGGGGACCGGGTGGCTATTCTGGCCTCATCATAAGACATAAAGAATTCCCCCTTGCTCCCTATGTATCGAAAGGGGCAAGGAGGGAATTTACGTTACTCGCTCGGATTTTGCTTAGGCCGTCGGGGAACGTCCGAACTGGCCCAGAGGCGGCTTGAGGCCTTCCGGCAACGGACTCTTGTACTCGTCGCCGGCGACTCTCTCTTTCCATTCGTCCCTTGCCTTGGCAAGGAGCTCCGGCGCTTCCACGAGCCTTAGAGCGGTCCTGGCCATCACCTTTGCCGCGGTGATCATTCCCTTTTCGCCTAACGAGTGGCCCGAACACGCCGTTATCTGCCATGAATGGCCAGGGGTACCCAGAGGCCACGAAGCGGCGGATACCTGCAGAGTCGGGACGATCCAGCTCACATCGCCCACATCCGTAGAACCGGCCATCGTCTTGCCGCGGTCGATGGGTTCAATGACGGTAGTGTTCAGGGTCTGCGAGAAAAGCTCCTGGGGAGCGTTCATCGCCCTTAGGGACGCTTTGGTCTCCTCGGGATCCAACGATCTCACAAGAGCCGCGGCGAACTCATGGTCTTCCTTGCTCCAATCCGGAGCGCCGACCTCCCAGAACTCGCCCGTCAGGCGACGGATCTGGGGATGCGGGCGG
>CAZYFG010000031.1:0-6713 GCA_964646835.1 uncultured Eubacteriales bacterium
CGAATTATACCGCTTGGCCACGCCAAAAGCAATTCGTCTACCAGGGGATTCTCTGCCAATTCCCGGAGATCTGTCCCCCCGCTTCCGGCTCCCGTCTCCGGATTTCGTGTTGCCACGTCCCTCAAACGCCGTATAATCATAACTGTGAATCACCCGGTGATATCTTATGTAAACTAAGTCCATTGTGATCCCTGGATGAGAGGAGAATTGACATGGAACCGAAACACGTCGTTACAGTAATCGTACCCGACTGGAAAAAAGAACGCCCTGACTGCCAGTCTTGCCAGTCAACCTGCCAATCGGCGTGCAAAACGTCGTGCACCGTATCCAATCAGCCCTGTCCCCTGAAGTGACCGGACCAAACGCAAGCGGGCTACATGTTTTTGAGATAGACGGCCAGTGCCTGGCCTATGACGGCGCCTCCGGGGCGCTCCACTGGCTGGACGGCGTAGGAAAGGCCGTTGTTCTTCATCTCATGGACAACCCTTCGTTCCTTGAGCCTTTCCAGCCGAGTGACGGCCCTAAGGACCCTCCCTCACGATGCGCGGAAGTCCCTGCAAGCCTCATTCGCGCTTTGGAAGACAGGTTTTCACATGCCCAGATAGTCGAGGCGTGGGGAGAGCTCCGGGAGGCCCTCGGCGTTACGATGCTCGCTCCGGATGAGACCCTTCAGACTCTAGGCGGCGAGGATGAATGCCCCTCACCAATTGAGGCGGGACCCAAGTCCATGTGCCTCGATATTGCCCATGACTGCAATCTGTCGTGCGGGTACTGCTTTGCTTCCCAGGGTTCCTTCGGGGGAGAGGCGTCGCTCATGGGCGAGGATGTCGGCAAGGCCGCCATCGATTGGCTTATCGAGGCCTCCAAGGACAGAAAGTACCTGGATGTGGATTTCTTTGGCGGGGAGCCCCTCCTGGCATTCGATACGGTCAAGGCCGTCCTCTTGCATGCCCTGCGAGAAGGGCCAAGACGCGGGAAGGAGTTCCGTTTCACCCTGACCACCAACTGCACCCTCATGGATGAGGGAAAGCTCGCCTTCCTGGCTGACCACGGCGTGAGCCTCATCTTGAGCCTCGACGGGAGGAGCGAGATCCACGATCGCATGCGCCCAACTCGCGGCGGACAGCCTACCTACTCTGTCGCGGTCCGGCAAGCAAGGGCCGCGGTGGAGGCCAAAGGCGGCAAGGACTACTTCATACGGGGAACTTACACCAAGCATAACCTCGACTTCGATGAGGACGTTAGGTCCCTCTACGCGGAAGGCTTCAGACGCCTCTCGCTGGAGCCGGCCGTAGGCGAAGGGTCTTGGGGACTCACCCGGGAAGATCTTCCGGCAGCTGCCGAAGCATATGCCCGGCTGGTCAGATTCTGGCTGGACTGTCACGACCGGAATGACCCCTTTGACTTCTACCACCTAAACCTCGGCCTTCACCACGGGCTTTGCAGAGAGCGCAGGGTGACCGGCTGCGGAGCGGGCTACGAGTACGTTGCCGTCACGCCCCAGGGAGAGATCTTCCCTTGCCACCAATTGGTCGGCAGGAGCGAGTACTCTCTCGGAGACATCCGTGACGGGCTCAAACGTACGGACCTCATGAAGCGCTTCTATCAAGCCCGTCTACCCAGGAAGCCGGCCTGCGTTTCATGTTGGGCCCGGTACCTCTGCGGGGGCGGTTGCCATGCCCGCGCCGTATACTCAACGGGCGATCTCCTGAAGCCCGACCCCCTCTCTTGCGAATTCATGAAGACCCGTCTTGAGTACGCTCTCTACGCTCAGTATTTGCTGTCGAATGGTGGCCGAGGGTAGAAGGAGATCGACTCTGTTGGTTCGAATAACATGTTTTGGTTCGGAGCCGCTTCAGTTGGTAAGACTATGCAGAGGACTTCCGATAGTGAACTTAGTACAGCCACCGGGGTGCGGGTCAACACAATGGGCGCGGAGAGAGAGATATCGAACGTAAAGATTGACAGGAGAACCTACCGCCTACATAGCCTGGGGCTCAAGGGGCCGGGAGTCCGGCGCAGGCGAACTCTCCCGAAGTCCAGGGGGAAGCTCTTCCTTTTGGGAGCCGTCTTTGCGGCGGCTTTGGTTTTCATGTTGCTGCGTGGGATGGACGCCACACCTGTATACGCGGTGAAGATCGGTGATGAGGTCCTCGGATACACCGAAACGGAAACGCTTGCCCAAGAGATCGTGAACCACCTGGTCGAGGCGGAAGGGCAGGAAACCGGTGTTGAGGTGGTGCTGGACTGCGAGATCACTTGCGAAAAAGTGGAGAAGCCCCCTAAGAATCTGGAACTCACCGATAGTGAGACTCTGGCCGAGTCCATCCGGGACAAGGTCACTTACCTCGCCAAGGGATATGTAATATCCGTGGACGGCGTGGACATAGTCGCCCTCAGTTCAGAGGAAGAGGCCAGGGGTGTCCTGGCCGACCTCAGGGCGAACTACGTGGCCGAGATAAAAGGCTCCGGCAACAAAGTGATCGAAGAGGTTCTTATCAAAGAAAACGTCACGCTGGCACCAAAGAATGTCTCAACCTCCATGTTCAGAAACCGCGAAGAGGCCGTCAGGATCTTGACCCGGGGCACCGACAAAGTCATGAACTACGTGGTGCAAAGAGGGGATTCGCTCTGGGCGATCGCCAACGCCAACGGGCTCACCCTGGAGGACATCCTGAAGGCTAATCCCACTATCGATCCCGACCTGATCCACATAGGGCAGCAGCTTAACTTGGTTGTGCCCGACCCGTACGTTACTTTGGCGTCCCGCGAAGTCGTAACCTACACGGTATCGATACCTTACTCCGTTCAGGTCTCCTACGATGACAGCATGTGGCCCTGGCAGGAGACCGTCATTCAGGCAGGCAAAAGCGGTTCCAAGGAGATAAGCCAAGAGATCACCAGAGAGAACGGGAAAGAGATATCCCGGGTGACGCTCAGTGAAAAGGTGCTCTCATATCCCGTAACCAGGAAAGTGTCTCGTGGATCCAAACAGGTCCCTCCCATGGGATCCGACGACATGGTGTGGCCTACTCAGGGGACCATCAGTTCCAACTTCGGTTGGCGCTGGGGCAGGATGCACGAAGGAGTGGACATAGCCGCAAAGACCGGTACCGAGATCCTCGCGGCCGATTCGGGGATGGTCAGTTTTTCCGGATGGAACGGTGGTTACGGCTATCTCGTCAAGGTGGATCACGGCGGGGGCAAGGAGACCCGGTACGCCCACCTCAGCAAGATCGCGGTGAATACCGGACAGACGGTTACCAAGGGAGACGTAATCGGCTATGTGGGCTCGACCGGCACTTCCACAGGGCCTCACCTGCACTTCGAGGTGCGCATAAACGGGGTCGCCAAGAACCCGTTGGGCTTCTACGAGTAGAGAGAGTGCTTCTGGCAGCATCTTCTTGCGGGCTTTTGTCGAGCCACGCAGGAATGCAGCCCGCCGTACCGTATTGTACGACTAGATGCTCATGACGGGTTAGGAGACTGTCCACCATGTCGAAGCTTGTCATACGCGGAAGGTGCCGGCTTCAGGGCGAAGTTACTATCGGGGGGTCAAAAAACTCCTCCGTTGCCATCATCCCCGCGGCTCTATTGGGTGAAGGAACCAGCACGCTTGACAATGTACCAAGGATCAGCGATGTTTCGGTGTTCGCCCAAATACTGAAAGACCTGGGCGCGGTCGTCTCCATGAACGGGAGCTCGATGACGGTTGCTCCCAACGGATTTGTCTCCCACATCGCCCCCTACGACCTGGTGAGAAAGCTTCGCGCGTCCTATTACCTCATGGGCGTCTTGCTCGCCAAGTTCGGCGAAGCCGAGGTGGGTTTGCCCGGTGGCTGCGACATAGGTCCCAGACCCGTCGACCAGCACCTCAAGGGGTTCCGCGCTTTGGGCGCCGAGGCAAACGTCGAAGGCGGAGTGGTGCGCCTCAGAGCGAAGAAGCTGGTCGGGGCTCCGGTGTACCTTGATTTCCCCAGCGTAGGAGCTACCATCAACATCATGCTGGCTGCGTCCAAGGCGGAAGGTACCACGATCATAGAAAACGCGGCCAAAGAGCCCCATGTCGTCGACCTGGCCAACTTCCTGAACGCCATGGGAGGCAGGGTCTTGGGCGCCGGCACGGATGTCGTCCGTGTGAGGGGCGTGAAGAGGCTCGTCGGTACGGCGCATTCCGTAATCCCCGACGATATCGAGGCCGATACCTACATGATGGCGGCGGCTGCAACTGGCGGCGACGTCACCGTGAAGAACGTCATCACAAAGCACCTGGAACCGGTGAGCGCCAAACTCCGCGAAGCAGGAGCAGTCGTGGAGGAAAACGGAGATTACGTGAGGGTTGTGGGACCGGACAGGCCGAAGTCCCTGAATGTGAAGACTCTCCCCTATCCCGGCTTTCCCACCGATGCCCAGCAGCCCCTCGTGGCGGTCCTGTCTCGCGCCGAAGGAGTCAGCGTAGTGCAGGAGTCCATCTACGATAACCGGCTCGGCTACGTCGGAGAGCTGGTCAAGATGGGCGCCAAAATCAAGGTCGAGGGCAAGACGGCCATCGTCGAAGGGGTGCCCAGGCTTGTCGGGGCTCCCGTCAAGGCCAACGACCTCAGGGCGGGCGCGAGCCTCATGATAGCCGGGCTTTCAGCCGAGGGCACCACTGAAGTCTACGGGCTCGAGATCATCTCCAGAGGGTACGAGATCGTGGATGAGAAACTGAAGGGCCTGGGCGCCCAGGTGGAGATACGTCCGGACTGACCTCTCTGACTGACCGCTGTTCCGCAAGTCCTCGGCTTCCTTACGTCCGCAGCGAGTCCACGCGTCTCTGTCTCTGGCCGCCGCCAACGCCATTAAAACATTGTTCAAACCCAAGATAGGTGCGGTTTGGTACATTACTTAGTAGGCAGCGGTTCATCATGTCCTGAACTGGATGAAGGAGGGCATTCTCATGGAGTACGAGGTCCCGGTACACGAGAAGAAGCCGTCTTTCTGGTCATATCTCATGGTAGGCATCGTGGGAGCCGTTATCGGCGGACTTCTAGTCCTTGGCATCGCGCCTCAAATCCTCATGCACAGGGCCGGGTACCAGCCCATGACCACCTCAGGCCCCGGCGGCGGAGTGGCGACGACACCCCCTCCCGTCTACCTGAACGCAACTGACCTGGAGGACCCGTACGCGGCAATAATGCTTGTGGCCCAGCAGGTAAGCCCCGCGGTTGTGGGCATCACCAATCAAGCTTCCTTGGGTTTTGACTTCTTCGGAAGGGAGTTCACCCAGGACACCGGCGGGACCGGCGTGATTATCTCTGAAGATGGATACATCGTGACAAACGAGCATGTCGTGGCCAACGCCAAGTCGCTGACGGTCTCTCTCGCCGACGGGCGCACTTTCCCGGCTACCGTCGTCGGCGCGGAGAAATCCACTGACCTGGCGGTCATCAAGATCGACGCCACCGGTCTTCCCAAGGCGACCTTCGGTGATTCCGACACCCTGAAAATCGGCCAGCTGGCAGTGGCCATAGGAAACCCCCTGGGGATGGAATTCAGCCGGACAGTGACGGCAGGCATCATCTCGGGTCTGGACAGGATCCTAAACGTAAGCCAAGATTCAGCAATCAGGCTTATCCAGACAGACGCGGTGATCAATCCCGGTAACAGCGGCGGGCCTTTGGTGAACGCCAAAGGAGAGGTGATCGGCCTAAACTCCATGAAACTGGCTTCTACCCAGGTTGAGGGCATGGGCTTCGCCATCCCCTCCAACCAAGTGAAGAGAGTCGCGGACGAGATCATCGAGACCGGACGGGTGAGAAGGGCCGTCATGGGGGTTATGCTTGCCGACAAAGAGTTCATCAGGAGAAACAACCCGGACGTCAAGATCGATCGAGGTGTGTACGTGGCCGAAGTCCTGAAGGGCGGCGCGGCTCACAAAGCCGGTATGCAGGACGGGGACATAATCATTGAGGTAGGAGGCGTCCCGGTTGAGAAAGTCAGTGCCATCCGGGCCTACCTGTCGGAGAAGTCTCCCGGTGACAATCTGGTCCTGAAGGTACTTCGGGGAAGCAGCGAGATGGTGTTCGAGCTCATCCTTCAGGAAGCGGATAGCTGATGTAAGGTTTATGGCGACGGCCCGAAGGGGCCGACATGGATGGACGGGCCAGGGACGGGGGCCTCCACGGGATATACCACGGGGGCCCTCGCCTGGTTTTCCTGGTTCCTTTCACGGGACCTCTCATCTTCGTCGCTCTCTCCCGATCCCGGCAAGATGAAGTCGGGAAGAAGGATCCCTCTCAACCATCCCGGCACGGTGAAGTGGTTCGTGCTGTCAACCGGAGGAAGAGCATCTTTCAGAAACACCTCGTAATGCCGGCGAAAGCAAGTCGGGCCCGCCAAGAAGCCGGTATCGCTGCAGACTGCGGCCCAAGTCACGTTCTTAGGAAGTGTCCAGTCGGTTACCGGGATGTTCCGATGGGCCGCGCCCATGAAGGCCGCCCATACCGGCCCCGCCACCGCGGCCCCCGTTCCGGGGAGTGATTTCTCCCTGTTGTCCCAGCCGACGTAGACCGAACACGCCAGGTCTTTGGTATATCCCACGAACCACGCCTCAAGCTCATCGTCGGTGGTACCGGTCTTGCCGGCCACGGGACGGCCCCCCAGGAACGTCTCCAGCCCCGACCCGGTTCCCGCCGGAGCGAAGACTGAGCGCAGCAGGCTGGTCACGACAT
>CAZYFG010000031.1:6723-15200 GCA_964646835.1 uncultured Eubacteriales bacterium
CTTCACGGTGTTCTCTTCGATGACAACGCCCGAAGGGTCAATCACCTTGAGGACCAGGAGAGGCTCTGGTCTATTCCCTCCTGCCGAGAGGGTTGCGGCCGCGACCGCCATCTCAAGCGGCGTCACTTCAGAAGCGCCTAAGGCCAGAGGGATTGTCGGCTCCAGCGGGCTCTTCACTCCCATCTTGGCGGCGTAGTCCGCTATGGTCCTTGGCCCGATCTCTTGCGCCCACCTGGTGGTCACCACGTTGTCCGAGATGGCCACTGCCGTCCTCATGGTGAGCGGGGCGTAATGGTAGGGGTTCCTGCCGTAGTCAACGGGCCTGTACCTGTCGCCCGATGCGGCTCCGGGGAACTCTACCGGTTCACAGACTTTCGTCTCAGTAACCGGATGCTTGAGGTCAACGGCAGCGGTATATGCGAAGATCTTGAAAGCCGACCCCGGCTGGCGCCTGACCTGGTATGCGCGGTTGAGTTCGGTCTCCTCCCAGTCCCTGCCGCCGATGAGCGCCTTCACGTAGCCGGTCGACGGCTCGATGGCCACCACGGCTCCTTGGGGGTGTGTGATCCCCTGGGAGTCCTTCTCGCCTTTGGGCATATAGTCGCGGAAAGCGTCTTCCGCCGCCTTCTGCATGTCGAGGTCGAGGGTAGTGTAGATCTGGTAACCGCCGCGGTAGATGTCCCTGGCTATCTCCGGGTGGCGTGTGCCGATGTCCGCGACCACGAAGCTCACAAAGTACGGCGCCACGCTCTCGGGCAGTCCGGCAAGGCGGACGGGTTCCTCTTTAGCCCGGGTTTCATCCTCTTTACTTATGTACCCCTGTTCCCGCATAAGGGCCAGGACAACCGCACGGCGTTTCAGGGCTCCCTCCAGGTTGTGATAGGGCGAGTAGTACTCGGGACTCCTGATGATGCCCGCCAAGAGGGCGGCTTCGGCTAGGTCCAATTCTTTGGAGCTCTTCCCGAAGTAACCCCGGGATGCCACCTCGCACCCCCAGAACCCGTGGCCCCAGTAGATCTCGTTTAGGTACCCCGTCAGGATCTCTTCCTTCGTGTACCTCATCTCGAGTTTCAGGGTGTACACAAGCTCAATGAGCTTTCTCTGAATGGTCTGTTCATGGGTGAGAAACAGGTTCTTGGCCAGTTGCTGGCTTATGGTGCTGCCGCCTTCAAGGATCTCGCCGGCCCTCAAGTTCCTCACTATGGCCCTGCCTATAGCCTGGATGTCGAACCCGTGATGGGTGCAAAAGCGCATGTCTTCCACGGCCACCACGGCCTTCTTGAGCGTGTCCGGGATCTCTGAAGACGGAACGACGGTCCTGTTCTCCACGAAGAGCGATGACACAGGACGACCCTTTACGTCGTACACCTTGGTAGCCTGGGGGACAGGTGCCTTGGGCAGGGGAAGGAATATGACCAGGGCGAGAAACACGGTGATGAACAAAAGCCCCCCAAAGAGAATGGCCTTGGCAGCGAGGATGACGCTCGACCTCAGGGAGAGTCCAGAAAGTCGTTTTTTCGTTCCCTCTACGCTTCGACCGCTTCGATTAGCTTCAGCCAACGCCAACCTCCAGGTGGTGTTATAGTCAAATACCAGCGTCTCCCCTAAGTTTTGTCCAACACCCATATTTGATATAATGCGTTCGACGTTTTCGGGATTTTTCTGGGTACGAGGAGGCAGGACATTGGAGCTTTGGTTCACCGAGGAGTGGGTGCCCGGCCTCAAACTGTCGGTCCAGATCAAGGAGATCGTACATAAAGCCAAGACCAAGTTTCAGGAACTAGCGGTGTACGACACGGAAGCCCTGGGCCGGATCCTTGTATTGGACGACGTTATCCAGACAACTGAAAAGGACGAATACATTTACCACGAATGCATGGTTCACGTGCCGCTTCTGGCCCACCCCAACCCGGAGGAAGTGCTCATCGTTGGAGGAGGAGACGGCGGCTCTCTGAGGGAGGTCCTTAAGCACCGTTCAGTGAAACGCGCTACCCTTGTCGATATCGACGAGGGCGTGATTGAGGCATCCAAGAGGTTTCTTCCCCAGTGGAACACGGGATTCCAGGACCCCAGGGCAAGAGTCGTGATCGCAAACGGCCTGGACTTTGTCGCCGCGGCCAAAGAAGAGTACGACGTGGTCATAGTTGACTCAACCGACCCGATCGGTCCGGGAGAAGCCCTCTTCCGAGAGGAGTTCTACCGGTCCATCAAGGGGGCGCTTCGTCCGGGCGGGATGATGACGGCTCAGACGGAGAACCCCGTTTTCATGCCTGAATTAGTTCGAACGATCTATGGGCGCGTTAAGAGCGTTTTCCCGGTCGCCAAGCTCTACACTGGGCCGATGCCCACCTATCCGGGAGGTTTTTGGAGCTATACCTGCGGTACGCTCGGGACCGACCCAAGCGCGCCCGTTCGCGAGCTCCAAGGAGCGGACCTCAAGTACTATTCCCCTGAGATCCATAGAAGGGCATTCGTGCTCCCGCCTAGGGTGGCCAGGAGTCTCAGCGCCCTATAAGACAACCGGCAGGCACCAAGCCTGAAGGGAGATATCAATGTGGTGGATGCCAGTTACAGCGTACTCGGTGAGGTAAAGAGAGACATCGCCGCGCGGATCGCCGCCGCAATATCCAAGGCCAGGGAGAAGGGCGAGTTCCCTGCGGACCTCACCGCCGACATCAAGATAGACACGCCTCCACGCCCTGACCAGGGCGATTTCGCCACCGGTGTGGCCATGGCCATTGGGCGCCAGGCCAAGACCGACGGGAGGTCGGCCGCCGGAGTCATTATCAGGTACCTTGACCTTGAGAAATCGCCGGTCCGGCAAGTGGACATCGCCGGCCCGGGCTTCCTCAACTTCTTCCTCGACAGAAGCTGGCTTGAGCCCGCCATGGCCCGGATCTGGTCGGAAGGACCGTCTTACGGCCAGACAGGCTACGGAAAGGGCAAACGGGTACTCATCGAATTCGTAAGCGCGAATCCTACCGGCCCGCTCAACGTCGTGAACGCCCGTGCGGCGGCCGTCGGCGACTGCTTGGCATCTCTCATGCAGATGTCGGGCTATGAAGTGCACAGGGAGTTCTACATCAACGACGCCGGAAACCAGGTGGAAAGACTGGCGGCGTCCCTCGAAGCCCGGTTGCACCAGGTGAGAGGCGAAGACGTTCCTGTGCCCGAGGGCGGGTACAAGGGAGAATACCTCCTGGATATGGCCAAGGAGCTTCACCGCACGGAAGGTGAGGCACTCCTCAAGATGAACCCCGACGAACTCCGGGCGTTCCTGGGCAAGTATGCCGTGGAGCGCATAGTTGCGGAGCAGCGCAAGGTGCTCCTGGACTACGGGCTCAAGTACGACACCTGGTTCTCCGAGAAGAGCCTCCGGGACGGGAACGCGTACATGCAGGTTGTGGAACTCCTGCGTGTCAAGGGCCTCACTTACGAGAAGGACGGAGCACTATGGTTCAAGTCGACTGAGTTCGGCGACGACAAGGACCGCGTGCTCATCAAGTCCGACGAGAAGCAGAGCGCGACGTATATAGTGCCGGACCTGGCCTATCACAAGAACAATGAGCTGCTCATAGACCTGCTTGGTCCAGACCACCACGGCTACCTTGGCCGTCTGAGGGCCGGTCTCATGGGCTTGGGCTATCCGGCAGAGGTGCTTGAGATACTCATAGTCCAGATGGTCCGGCTGTCACGAAGCGGCGAGGCCGTCAAGATGTCAAAGCGGGGCGGCGAGTTCGTGACAATGGAGGAGCTCCTTGAGGAGGTCGGCAAAGACGCCGCCAGGTTCTTCTTCCTGATGAGGTCGCCCGAAAGCCACCTGGACTTCGACCTGGATCTCGCACGCCTGCAGTCAAACGAGAACCCGGTGTTCTACGTCCAGTATGCTCACGCGAGGATCGCCAGCATTTTCAGGCAGGCCAAGGAGGAAGGCGCCGTCCTTTCAGTGGGCCCCAGTGAGGTTGACTTCTCGCTTCTCAAAGACCCGTCGGAGATCGCGCTTATGAAGATCCTGGCGTCCTTCCCCGAGGAGATCCATGAGATCGCCGAGGCGAGAGAGCCCAACAGGCTTATCAAGTATCTCACTGACCTGGCGTCGGCTTTCCATTCCTTCTACACAAAGTGCAGGGTCATAGGCGACGACAGGCCTCTCACAGAAGCACGGCTCTACCTGGCCAGGTTATGCCAGATCGTCCTGGCCAACGGGCTCAGGATCGCGGGGATATCGGCGCCTGAGTCGATGTAGGCTAGTCCATGCAGGCTCCCTAGGTTCCGGCGGAGGAAAAGATCACCGACCTGCCGAATATTGTGTCATGCGTGCCGGACTTTCGGCAGCTCTACTTAGGCAAGGGCGGTGCAGTGGTGGACATATCCTCTTCTTTGTCTTTGTCCGTGATTCTCGAGAGCATAAGCCAGGGCGTCCACGTTGTGGATCGTCACGGCGTGACCGTCATCTACAACAAGGCTGCGTCCGAGATTGATGGCCTTTCCGAGCGGGAGGTCATCGGAAAGGACGTGCTCTCCGTGTTTCCGTCGCTGGACCGGGACACAAGTACGCTGCTCAGGGTCTTGCGGACCGGAGTGCCCGAATTGCAGCAGCAGCAGACCTTCACCAACTACAAGGGCAAGAAGATAACCACCATCAACTCGACATACCCGATCGTGTCCGGCGGCAAGGTAGTCGGAGCTTGCGAGATATCCAGCGACGTCACCGGTCTCAAGGAGATGTCCGAGCGGATCCTCGACCTTGGACGCGAATTGAGAGGACGAAGACCGGCAGGCGGCGGAGGCAGGGCGCTCTACACTCTCGACGATATCGTCGGCGAGTCCCACGTGATGCGCGAGGTGAAGAGGACCGCCGCTCAGGTCGCCCAGAGCGATGCCGGAGTGATGGTGTGGGGAGAGACGGGAACCGGCAAGGAACTCCTGGTCCAGGCAATCCACTCGGCCTCTCCCAGGGCCAATTCCCCCTTTGTCCCCCAGAACTGCGCGGCAATGCCGGAGAGTCTCCTGGAGGGCCTATTTTTCGGCACCTCCCGCGGCAGCTTCACGGGGGCGACAGACCGGCCCGGGCTCATGGAGATAGCCAACGGCGGTACCCTGTACCTCGATGAGATCGACTCCATGCCTTTGGGGCTGCAAGCCAAGATGCTCCGGGCGATCCAGGAAAAGAAGGTCAGGCGTTTGGGCGACACGCGGGAGAGACCCGTGGACGTCCGCTTCATCGCCTCAACCAGCGTTCAACCCGCCCAAGCGGTGAAAGCAGGGCTTCTACGAGCGGACCTATACTACCGCCTTTCTGTTGTGGAGATCGGCTTGCCCAGGCTAAGGGACCGGCGGGAGGACATCCCTCTCTTAAGCGACCACTTCATCCATAAGCGTTCCAAAGGTCACCCATCGGACGGCGCCCAGGGGGGCAAACGGCTGTCACCCCAGGTGATGGCTGCGTTCCTGGCCTAGGAAGGGCCGGGCAAGGTGCGCGAACTGGAGCATGCCATAGAGGGAAGCCTCACCCTTTCCAGGGGGCCCGTCATAGAGATAGAGCACCTACCGCCCGCAGTGAGGGGTATTGGCCAGACCGCGTCGGTGTACATGGAGGTCGCCTCTGGGGGACACGCCAGAGCCCCGCTCCCCATAAGGCGGAGGCTGCGCTTAGAGGAGAGGGCTGCCGTAGAGGAAGCCCTGAGTCAGGCCGGAACGGTCGCCAAGGCGGCAAGGCTTCTGGGGATACCCAGGCAGACCCTGCAGTACAGGATGAAGATACTCGGCATAGCGGTTCCGAAGGCCTCGAAGTGATCCGCATAACGGTCCGAACGACCCGAGGCGATTCGTCTGACAGCCACCACGAAGGCTCCGGTGAACGGCACGGATCTTGCTTGCTCTTATGGTGTGGAAAGTGACAGCAAAGCGAGGTCAAAGCGATGCCGGATATCGAGGGCTGCCCGTACGGGACTCACAGGGTCATAGAGCCGCAGGGCGTCCTTCCCCAGGCTGCCTGGAAGATCGACAACTCGCCGGAGGTCCGCGACAACGAGATCCTCATCGACGTGAGCACGTTGAACATCGACGCGGCGAGCTTCAAGCAGATTGTCTCCGCGGCGAGTCCCGGCGCTACGCCTGCCGAAGTGCGTGAGCACGTGGCGAGGACCGTCTTGGACATCGTCTCCAAGAGGGGCAAGATGCACAACCCGGTCACCGGGTCAGGTGGAATGCTCCTGGGGCGAGTGAAGGAGTTTGGGCCCAAGGCTCCGCGACGGGATGGCGCCAACGTAGGCGACTTCGTGGCGACGCTTGTGTCGTTGTCGCTTACGCCTCTCAAGATAGACAAGATAAAGGAAGTCCATTTGGATAAGGACCAGGTTGATATCGAGGGTACCGCCGTTGTTTTCGAATCGGGCCCATACGCGGTGATCCCTCCGGACTTCAGGAAGACGTTGGCACTGGCGCTCTTGGACGTCGCCGGTGCTCCATCGCAGGTCGAGAGATTGGTGGGCCGCGGCGACACGGTGGTGGTCCTAGGCGCCGGCGGGAAGTCGGGGCTCTTGAGCACGGCGGTTGCGCGTGAGAAAGCCGGGCCTCAAGGCAAAGTGATAGCGGTGGCACACGGGAAGGCTTCTACGGAGAGGGCCATGAGGTTGGGGGCCGCCGATGTAGTCCTGTCGGCCGATGCCAGAGACGCGGTAGAAACGATGCGGAAGGTGCTGGAGGCAACCGGAGGCAAGAAGGCCGACATCACCATCAACTGCGTGAGCGTTCCCGGTACCGAGATGGCGTCCATACTCTGCACCCGGAATCGCGGAAAGGTGTACTTCTTTGGAATGGCCACGAGTTTCACGGCGGCGGCCCTTGGAGCCGAGGGGGTCGGCGCCGACGTAGAGCTCATAATCGGCAACGGATACGCGGAGGACCATGCAAAGGTCGCCCTGGACCTTCTCCGCAGAGACAAGAGACTCCGGGCGATCTTGGAAGATATGTTCCCAGGCGAATAGAAGAAGAGGGGTGGGTCGCGCGATATGCGGCACTGGAAGGAAATCCCGCTGTTCAAGGATGTTACGTATGGAGAATGGAGCGACTGGCGCTGGCAGTGGCGGAACCGCATTGAGGACGTTGAGACGCTGGCCAAAGTGATACCTCTCAGCAAGGAAGCGGCGGAGGGTATCAACACGGCGCTCAAGAGGGTCAGGATGGCGATCACCCCCTACTACGCGAGCCTCATAGACCTTGAGGACGAGCGCTGTCCCATAAGAAGGCAGGCCGTGCCTACAGGGGCGGAAGTCCTGGTGAAGCCTTGGGAGTCGGTAGATCCCCTGGACGAGGACGCGGATTCCCCGGTGGAAGGCCTCGTCCACCGCTATCCCGACCGGGTCCTGTTCCTTGTCACCGAGCAGTGCTCCATGTATTGCAGGCACTGCACCAGGCGGCGGGTGATCGGAGTTACCGACAAGGCGGCCTCCAAGGAGAGGATGGAAGAGGGCATCCGCTACATCCGCGAGCACAAAGAGGTCCGCGACGTCCTCATATCCGGCGGCGACCCGCTTACCTTGTCAGACGACCGTCTGGAATGGATACTGCAGCGCCTCAGGGAGATACCTCACGTAGAGGTCCTGAGGATAGGGTCGAGGATCCCGGTGGTGCTCCCTCAGAGGATCACCGGTCATTTGGCGAAGATGCTCGCCAAATACCACCCGCTCTACGTCAACACGCATTTCAACCACCCCAAGGAGATCACGCCGGAGAGCACCAAGGCCTGCGCCATCCTGGCCGACCACGGCATTCCCCTGGGGAACCAAAGCGTGCTCCTCCGCGGGGTGAACAACTGCCCGGAAGTCATGAAGGACTTGGTCCACGGCCTCGTCCGCATAAGGGTGAAGCCCTACTACGTCTACCAGTGCGACCTTACGTGGGGCCTGGATCACTTCCGGACGACAGTTGGCGAAGGCCTGGAGATAATGGAGGCCCTCCGCGGTCACACCAGCGGCTTTGCGGTCCCAACGTACGTCATCGACGTCCCCGGCGGAGGCGGCAAGGTCCCAATCAGCCCCCAGTACATCCTCACCATGGGTGAAGGCAAGGTGATCGTCAGGAACTACGAGGGAGTCATCGCCGCATACCATGAGCCGAGGTACGACCCTTCCGAGAAGTACGACGAGGCGGGAGTATGCAAGCTCTGCGGGGGCACCCATCGAGGCGCAAGGGGGTTGGCGTCAATCCTTGCGGGCGAGCGGCCGAGCCTGATCCCCGAGAGCACCGACCGGTTCGAGAGGCGGAAGACCCATTAGCCAGGCGAGGTGAAGCCCTAGAGGCGACTGAGTCCAGAGTGTGGCCCGGGAAAGGTGGTGGTTTTCCCTGGACCTTGCGGAACTGGTGATGCGCGCCGGACCTAAGTCCGTGGCGATTGTAGGCACGGCCAAGAACGTCGGCAAGACCGTGACCATGAATTACCTATCGTCCAGGCTTAGCGAACGTGGACTCGTAGT
>CAZYFG010000031.1:15265-15532 GCA_964646835.1 uncultured Eubacteriales bacterium
GGATCGCAACGGCCGAAGGGACGCTGGCCGGGGTCGGGGGCTCACTTGAGATAGCGGATGTCTCCGAAAGGACGGGGCTGCTCGGAAGATTGGTGTTGGGCAGGCTCAGGGAAAGCACTCCGGTGGAGTTGGTCGGACCGCAGAACGTGAAGGAATTGGCGTCAGTGGTCGAGCGGATGCACGCTTTCGGGGCCCAAGTGGTGTTAGTTGACGGAGCGCTGGACAGAGTCGCCGCCGCGAGCCCATTTGTGACCGATGCCGTCATCC
>CAZYFG010000031.1:15542-15795 GCA_964646835.1 uncultured Eubacteriales bacterium
AGCGGCCGGGGCCGACCTTTCGGTTGTGGCCGAGACGGCTGCGTCCATCGTCGGGCTCTGGTCCCTGAAGAGACCGGAGAACAACGAGGTGCTGGCGCTGGCCTCCCAAGCGATAGACGAGGGATGCGTGGCCTTCCTGGAACGGGTTACCCCCGCGGCGGAGGCGCCTGAGGCCCACCACGCCCGGTGGACGCTCAGGCGAACGGCCTTCAGCACGGTGCTCGGGCGTGAAGAGGAAGTCCTGCAGATAGCC
>CAZYFG010000032.1:0-8120 GCA_964646835.1 uncultured Eubacteriales bacterium
GCCAGGATCACCCTCACACCTTGAAGGTTTACGCCTCTCTCTCTGCACAAATAGACAATCCTGGAGAGGAGTCTGAGGTCATCGTCAGAGTACAGGCGGATGTTTGACTCGGTCCTGGACGGAGAGATCAGGCCTTCGTTTTCTACCTGCCGCAAGAACTGCGGGTTGACGCCCAGTAGTCGCGCAGCCACGCTGATGGTGTAGACAGGTTCCTTTGGACCGTGGAAGACCACATGCATCACCTCCCCTACCAGCCCGTTAAGAAACCTATTGGTTCTCAGTAAGTATCTTCAAGCGACATCATAATTATCCTATGGAAAAGCGTCAAGATGCTTGGCGGGCACGATTGGAGGGCCGCGTCGGCCTTGACGGACGTAGGAGATATTCAGCCGGCCAGAGAAGCCCCCCGGCCTAGGTTCTCTTCCTGACAAGCGGTATCGGCCGGCCATAGAGGAGCTCCATGACCGTTCCCTGGCGAGCCATGGCATTCGGAACATAGGTCGCTGCCCACAAGATCACGCCGGCAATCGAGACGCCGGTCAAGAGCGACTGCCACGGAATCACGATCGGATTTCCCGCGATGCCGGTAACGAAGTACCGGGTGACCAGCGCGGATACCAGAATGCCGGCCATGGTACCCAGGATACCGGAGAAAACAACCTCCATGCTGACGGTCCTGGCGGTGTGACCGCTCTCGATCCCCACCGTCTTCATGATGCCCAGTTCCTTACGCCGATCCAGGAAGGACATGAACATGCTGGCAAATATGCCGATGGCCCCCAACGAGAAGCCGTTCAGAGTGTTGGCAAAGAGCGGTTGGGCGACCTGCCTGGTCGCTTCCCTCATCAGCAGGTCGGGAAGATCGGGCAGCCACTCCACTTTCGAAGGAGGGATCATGGGGAATGGCGCATTAGGCATCTCAGGATAGAGGATGCTCCAGGCGAAGGACACAGAGTGCGCCTTGGACGGATCCGTGAGCTTGAGAAAGATGGTGTTCGGCACCGGCCAGTCCATACGAACCTGCCTGGGGTTCGGTTCCGGGTAGCTCTCGACTCTCCGCGGAACCAAGAAGCCCACGAGGCCCGACAGCATGCTGCTGAACGGACGGTAGACGCCCACCACCGTGAGTTCTTTGGACGGGTTGGGATCGGGGGCGTCCCTGAGGACCGGGTCTTTCCAGAAGGTTTGCGGCACGATGGCTCTGGTGACCTTCACGCGCACCGTCTCTCCAATGTAGGACGACGCGTTGGGTATGGTGTCGGGTATGAGGATCTCTCCGGTCTTCTCCGGGAGTCTCCCCTGACGAAGGTCCAGGTCGTTCCATAGGGGGTTCCGTTCCTCTATGGACAGGTATTCAAGGTTTCCGAAGCGAGAGAAGCTGTCCTGCGAGAGGGCGACGGTCAGGGATTTCACGTTCTCAAGGTTGCGTATCCTGTCGAGCTCGGCATCGTTGAAGACGGGGACGTATATCCTGGGTGGATTGGGGATCTCCGGGTCATTGCTGATGGGAGGCGTCGACAGGTAAGCATGGACAACATGAGACTTGATATACGGGAAGTTGAGAGGTTCGGTCCCCCCTGTCGACACCTCGGCCGCGTCGGCCCAGTAGGAATTCACGACGAGGTATCCCGCCACGGTGAGGGCGACCAGCAGGGTCATGACCATATATGTCCCTAGTCTCTGCCTGAACCCGCTTCGAGCGAGATCAATGCTGTCTCTCATAGTCGTAGCACCCCTACTCGCCTCGCATGACTTGAGCCGGCGTCACCCTAAGCGCCTTCGCCACCGGCAGGAACCCGAACAACACCGCGGCACAGAGAGAGAAACCCAACGACTTCCCGAGGTTTACCGCTATGGTCGAAACGACGGTCCCGGATGGGACCTTGTTGGACGTGAGCTGGTAGATGATCGCCGGCTGCGTGAACAGACTGCCGGCAAGTGAGCCAAGCAAGGCTACCCACAACGACTCGGCCAGTACCATGCACGTGATGTTCCACCGGGTAGCTCCCAATGCCCTCAATATCCCGATCTCGTTTTTCCTGGCGAGCATGAGAATGGACAGGTTCGTCGCGGACAAAAGCGCTGCGATCATGACCGAGAGAAGTTCAGTCACTTGCCTCATGTCCATCGGCACGCCGGTGCCGACAGACTCCCTGACAGAGGACGCCGCGGCCAGTTGCGATATGCCGTACACGGTGAAATCGGGATAGCGACGCCTCAAGAGAGCGACGTAGCTCTCCAGTTCGCCCATGTTCTTTACGGAGACGCCGATCCCCCAGGTTGTACTGGAACTGGGAATCCCGGTGGCTTCCTTCAGGCTCTCAAAGGTCTGGGGCGTTACAAATACCACCGGGTTGGAATATGGCGGAAGGGCCGGGTTGGGGGTCGCGAAGCCGACCCATCCCACTATCTCCAGACGTTGGGAGAAACCATTCTCCCAGTCGTAGCCCGTTTTCGACATCGTGGGGAACTGGAAAGGGTTCAACCCCCCTACATGGAGGTTCTGCCATCCCTCGACCGCGACACCCTTCGTGAAGTCGTCCTCGACCAGGTAACGACCTGCGGTGACTGCTCGATCCATTTCATAGTGTCCCACGTCGGAGGCGATATCGCGGGGTTCAACAAAGCCGTAGCTGTAGAAAGCGAGGTTGTCCTGTCTTCCTTCGTACAGGAACGGCAAGGCCTCCCTCACCATCACCCCGGACACGAAATCTTCAGCGCGTAGTTCCGCCACGACATCGTCAATCCTGGAAAGGACCTGCTTCTCTCCGCCGTCCACTGGTACCCCGCGCATCATACCGTACCGGTACGGCGTTGCGTCGAAGCCCATGATGGCGGTTGGCTTGTCGTAACTTCTCTTCTCAAATGACCAGGTATATCCCCCGGACGAAAGCGTGTCTGTGGAGAGGGTGACCTTCTCGGGAAGCAAGAGGATCTCGCCTCCGGCGAGTTGCCTGGCCTCCCATAGGGCCCTGGAAGGGTAACCCTTGCTTAACGTGGAGCTTGACATGAAGATGATCGCGGCAACTGCCATGCTGATGATGCCCAAAGCCGTCCTGCCGCGGTTCCGCCACGCGTTCTTGAGTCCGAGGGCTAAGAACATTGTCTAGTAGGACCTCCCCACGGATTGTTCCTGTTCCCGAACTATTCGGCCTCTGTTGGGGAGTATCCTTCCGCCCGATTACCGCCCTAAGTCAGGTATGTCCGGAGCAGTCTCTCGGCTACCTCCAGGGGACCTCCCTTGCCCTCTAGGAGATCGTCCAGGGCGCTTTCCAAGATTCCGTCTTTGGCGGCCTCGGCCAACACTCTGTCGACGGTCAGGAGGTGCAGGTATTGCTCTAGGACCGCAGCGTGGGCGGCTCTGGTTTTCTCGGCGAGACGTCCGGACGATACAAGATACGCTTGGTGCCTCAAGATCTCTCCTACCAGCGAATCGAGACCTGTCCCAGCCACGGCGACAGCGGAGACAACCGGCGGCTTCCACCCGGCAGGTTCCTTCATGTTCAGCATCATCTCGATGTCGCGGCGAGTGGTGAGGGCGCCGGGCAAGTCTGCCTTGTTCACGCAGAAGACGTCGCCGATCTCCAAAATGCCTGCCTTGATGGCTTGCATGTCGTCTCCGAGACCCGGAGCCAGGGCAACCACAACCGTGTGGGCGTACCTCATTATGTCTACCTCGGACTGGCCTGCCCCGACCGTCTCAATGATGATGTGGTCAAAACCGAACGCGTCAAAAAGAGCGATCACATCGCCCGTATGGCGAGACAACCCGCCGAGGTGTCCTCTTGTCGCTAGACTCCGGAAGAAGACACCCTGGTCCAGAGAGTTGCCTTGTCTCATCCGGACGCGGTCGCCCAGGATGGCTCCGCCGGTGAACGGCGAAGAAGGGTCGACCGCGATGACGCCCACCGTGAGATCCGCTTTTCGGAGTTCGGAGACGATACCGTCCACGAGAGTGGACTTCCCGACGCCGGGGGCGCCGGTCACGCCCGTGAGCATGGCGCCTTTGCGGGCCTTGTAGCATAGTGAAAGAAGCTCGGCCGCCCCGGGCGAGCCATCCTCGACGAAGGAGATTGCTCTCGCAAGGTGCGGCCTGCTACCTTTGGTCAATCCATCGAACAGCTCATGGACGCCGTTCATGCCACGGGTCTCTTGAGATTGGCCCTGGTGAAATCCACGATGGTCTGAGTGCTGGTTCCGGGGCCAAACACCTCGTCGACTCCCGCTTCCTTGAGCGGCGGGATATCCTCTTCAGGGATAATGCCGCCTGCGAGAACCAGCACATCCAGGGTACCGGCGCCCTTCTCCTTCTTGAGGCAATCTACGAATCTCGGGATCAGGGTTCCGTGGGCGCCCGAAAGAATGGACAGGGCGACGACATCAACGTCCTCTTCCACCGCCATCCTGGCCAGTTCCTCGGGAGTGCGGTGAAGCCCCGTGTAGATAACTTCCATGCCTGCATCGCGGTAAGCTCTCGCGATGACCTTGGCGCCCCTGTCATGTCCGTCGAGGCCGGGCTTGCCGACCAGAACCCGGATTTTGCCGCTCATGAAATCCCCTCCATATACCCAGTAGCCAATGCCCGCCGAGACCGGAGTCCACGTAATGAGGCCTAGGCCCCTAACAAGCCTTAGCGGCGGAGAGTCACCAAGACGTCGCCGGTCTGCACGGAAGCCCCCTGGCTGACCGAAACGCCGGTCACCGTCCCATCGAAGGGAGCCAGGATCTCGTTCTGCATCTTCATGGCTTCCAGGATAAGGAGCACCTGCCCCTTCTTCACCTGGTTGCCCGAGGATACCTTGATGGCGCTGATGACTCCCGGGATGGGAGCCCTGACCGCTTCTCCGTCTCCCGAAGGGGCCGCACCACCGGCAGGCGCCTGGGGAGCGGTTGGAGCGGAAGGCGCGGGCGCAGCTACGGGCGGCGCGGACGGCTTCAGAGCCGGCGACACAACCGGTGCCGGCTGGGCCGGCGGAGGCTGGACCACGGGTCTCGCAGCCCTTACTTCGCGGCCGACTTCCTCAACTTCAACTTCAAAAACCTCATCATTTACCTTGACCTTGAACCGACGCACGGTTTTCTCCTCCTCGATATTCTTTGGAGCCTCCGTAGTACCTGCGGGAGAGCCTTCCCCATGCTCCCGCCCCGACTGTCGAGCGCAAGAACATGGTCGGACGGAATCTATCCGCGCCTACTGTCTCTTCCGATAAGTAAGCCGCGATGGCGGCCGCTATTGCCGCTTTCTTCAGGTCATCCAACTCGGCCAAATCGTTCTCCTCCTGGCGCTCCGGATTACCCTACACTGGCATGTTGCCATGCTTTTTGGGCTGATACTCGGCTTTCTTGGTGATCATGAGCTCCAGAGCCGAGATGACCTTGGGACGGAGCTCCTGAGGCTCAATGACATCATCTATATATCCCCTGCTCGCAGCCACATACGGGTTGGCGAACACGTCGCGGAATTCCTTGATCTTCTCTTGCCGCTTGGCTTCGGGATTCTCCGCCTTGGCGATCTCATCCCTAAAGACGACGTTGGCCGCGCCCTCGGGCCCCATGACCGCGATCTCGGCGGTCGGGAAGGCGAAGACCATGTCGGCGCCCAGGTGCCGCGAGCACATGGCGATGTAAGCTCCGCCGTAGGCCTTGCGGGTTATGACGGTGATCTTGGGAACCGTTGCTTCGGCGTAGGCGTAGAGCAGTTTTGCCCCGTGACGGATGATCCCGCCGTACTCCTGGTCAACTCCGGGGAGGTACCCGGGAACGTCGACCAAAGTCACAAGCGGGATGTTGAAGGCATCGCAGAACCGCACGAATCTCGATGCCTTGTCGGACGCGTTGATGTCCAGACAACCGGCCTTTACCTGGGGCTGAGAGCCGACCACACCCACGGACCTGCCGTTCATGCGGGCGAACCCTATGATGATGTTGGTAGCCCAGTCTCGCTGGACTTCCATGAATATGCCGTCGTCTACCATCGAGTAGACGACGTTGTGCATGTCGTAGCTCCTGTTCTGCTCGGCAGGCACAACCTCCTGGAGACCCTCGTCGATTCGCGCCGGGTCATCGGCCGGCGGGAAGTAAGGCGGGTCTTCCTGGTTGTTGGACGGCAAATAGTCCAGGAGGGCTTTGACCATCTCTATGCAGGACTGCTCGTCGGCCGCCACAAAGTGGGCGTTCCCGCTAATCTGGCTATGTACTGCCGCTCCGCCCAGCTGCTCCATAGACACTTCCTCACCGGTTACGGCCTTAATGACCTGTGGGCCTGTGATGAACATGTTGGCCGTGCCTTGAACCATGAAAGCGAAGTCCGTAAGGGCGGGCGAATAGACGGCTCCTCCCGCGCACGGTCCGAGTATCACCGAGATCTGGGGCACAACGCCCGAATACTGGACATTCCTGAAGAATACATCTCCGTAGCCCCGGAGGGCGTCCACGCCTTCCTGGATGCGGGCGCCGCCCGAGTCGTTCAGGAAGACGAAAGGCACGCCGACTTTTGCCGCCATGTCCATGGCCTTCACGATCTTAGCCGCGTGCATCTCGCCAAGTGACCCGCCGATTACGGTGAAGTCCTGGGACGCCACGCAGACGGCCCTTCCGTTCACCAGTCCGAACCCCGTAACCACGCCTTCACCGGGGGCTTGGACCTTGTCCATGCCGAATTCTTTGGCCCGGTGCGTTACAAACGCATCGATCTCCATGAACGTGCCGGGATCGAAAAAGGCGGCGATGCGCTCGCGAGCGGTCATCTTACCTGCTTTATGCTGCCGCTCGATCCTCTGAGCTCCGCCACCCTGAAGTACAGTTTCCCGGCGCTTCCTTAGATCTCTCAATCTCTCTTCCAGTTGCGACAAAGTCTCCGGCAACCGCTTCACCTCCGGGAGGAGTTATGTACGGAAAAGGACCCATGGACCAACCAATCGGGCACATACTATTCCACAAAGAATATCATACCACCGAGCATCGCGCTTGTGGAAGGTGGCAAAAACGGCTATTTCCCCGCCGATAGGAAGCCGGACCCAACCCGGAGCATGGATCCTCTTTAGGATCCAATACAAGTCCGCGGGCCGGGTCCCGGAACCGGACCACGACTAGATGTAAAATGCCAGTTCCTGAAGCTCCAGTGTTACGTCGGTGTTGTGCACCCGGACGCTCGGGGGGACCTTGAGCTTCGTGGGGGCGAAGTTCAAAAACCCTTTTATGCCGGCAGAAACTGCCCTGTCCACAACCTCTTGTGCGGCCGACGCAGGCACCGAGATGACTCCTACCTTGATGTCCATCGCCTTGCAGACCGCCTCAAGATCGGAGAGGGGATGGATCACGATGCCCTCAACCGATGTGCCCACCTTGCGCGGGTCTTCATCGAACAACGCCGAGGGCCAAAACCGGTAATTCGGGTCGGACCTTCTGCGGCCTAAGAGGTAGCGGACGATGGCGGTGCCAAGTTCACCGACTCCGAAGACCGCCACAGGCATTTCCCTGTCGGCCCCAAGGATCCTGGTGATCTGTTCCTTCAGCGCCTTCACTGGATAGCCAACACCCTGCTTGCCAAACTCTCCGAGAAGCGCGAGATCCTTTCGGACTTGAGCCCCGTTGACGGCGGCCATGTCGCCCAGCTGGGCCGAGGACACGAAATCGCCGTCGGCGAAATCCGAGTCCAAGAGCACCCTGAGATAGGTGACCAGGCGCTTCACCACCACGTCCGGAATCCTGTTGCGAATCAATTGTCAAACCCCCTGCTTCTAGTCTATTTTCCCGGGGTAGATGGGATTTATTACCTACCGCTCCTGTTCTATGATCTTTCGGGGAGGATACGGATAATCCTCCCTGTCACAAGCCCGACAAAGATGCCTGTCGGGATAGCGAAAAACAGGAGGTAAGGCAGGTAGAAGAGGACACCGAAGGACCGGAGGAGGAGGGCGGCGACGGCAAGCTGGGTCATATTGTGGGTGAAGGCGCCCGCGACGCTCATCCCGATGATGGACACACGGTCCCCGGCCGCGCGGGAGACGGCATACATCACAAGTGTCGAGGCAATGGCCCCGGACGTGGAAAGGTAATAGCCTACGCTTAGAAAAGTCCCGCCCAAGAGGCCCCCTAGAAGGGTCCTCATGAAGCTTATG
>CAZYFG010000032.1:8130-15455 GCA_964646835.1 uncultured Eubacteriales bacterium
GCGCCTGTCCGAGTCCCATCGTCCGCACCGCGTAGAGCGCGACGATGTTGGCAAGACCCAGCTTTGCGCCGGGGACGGCGATGAACGGCAAGGGGACGAGGGCTTCTATGGCGTGCAGGACGCTGGCTAAAGCGACAAGTATGGCAGTCTTGGTGAGAGTTCTCACTTCGCTCATGACGGCATTATAGCACGATAGTGCTGCAAGGCTAAGTCACGGCACCCGGGTGAGGGGTCCTCGGCCCCTTTCTGGCTTTCGCCTGCCTCAGCCTGTCGTCGGCAACAGCCAGCACGATGCGGGCCTCGTCGCCGTCCTCGGGATACGCAGCAACACCGACCGAGGCCCCGGGCATCGGGACCGGATTCCCCGAGAGATCGGCCACGGTATCCTTTTTCCAGGCCTCTATGACGCGAGTGATGCGATCCAGTGCCTGTGCGCCGGACATCCCCGGCAAAAGGACCACGAACTCGTCGCCGCCATAGCGGGCCACTACATCAACTGAACGGAAACCCTGCTTGAGGTAAGTCCCGACCTTGACCAGGACGCTGTCGCCCGTAAGGTGGCCGTGCATGTCATTGACGATCTTGAGATCGTCTATATCTATGATGGCCACAGACACCACAGCGCCTGAACCGGGATACGAAGCCGCCTTCATACTGGAGTCAAGGGTGCTTAGGAAGACCCGCCGGTTGTAGAGCCCGGTCAAGGCGTCGCAGTCGGCCGCCTTTTTCACTTGCTCGTGGAGTTGGGCGACTTCCAGCGCCGACGCTATGTGACCTGCCACGGCCATCAGCATCCGCATATCCGAAGTCGTGAACCCACCCTTTTCGGCCTTTTGGATGATCAGGACGCCCAGACGCCTACCCCTTACCTCCAACGGGATATACAGCTCTGAGCCGACGCGGCCGCTTATTCCGAAATACCTCTCGTCCATATCCACATCGGGGATGTTCTGGGGGATGCCGTTCTGCATGACCCACCAGGAGATACCTTCGCCCCGCGGGACCGACTTGCCGATACAACCCTCGGATAAGCCTATGCCCGCTGAAGCGACCAGGTTGTCGGCCTCTTCGTCAGGGATCAGGATGAGGCAGTCAGAGTATCCCATCTCTTCGGCCACGATGTGGATGACGTGCCTAAGCATCTCCTTGAGGTCCAGAAGCTTCTTCATCTCCTGGGCTATGCGGAAGAGCACCTCGAGTTCCTTTGACGTGATGGCCTTTTCCATGAGGTCGCCTTGGTCGACGAGAGTCCTTGGCTCGTGGAGACCGAGAGGCCTCCTCGACTCCGAGAGGATGTCTTCGGTTATCTCAAGGAACCATGCCTCTTGATTGGCTGTCGCTCTGTCCAGAACCCGCTCCAGAGCCATGACCACGTCCGGCCTAAACTGGCTGCCGGCGCACCTCAAGAGCTCCTCGCGGGCCTCCTTGACAGACATTCCGGACCTGTAGGGGCGGTCGGAGATCATCGTGTCGAAGGCGTCGGCGACGGCGAGTATGGCAGCCCCGACGGGGATCCCGGCACCGTCCAGCCTGTCCGGATAGCCCGAGCCGTTATGCCATTCATGGTGGTGCAGAACGAGTGGGGCCAGATCGGCCAGCATCCCTGCTCTCTCAAGGATCGTGGCGCCCAAGAGGGAATGATTGGTCATGACGGCCCTCTCTGCCGGCCCGAGGGGACCGGGTTTCTGCAGGACCGAATCGGGGATGCCGACCTTGCCGATGTCATGGACCAGCCCCGCAAGTTCTATGACGTCCACTTCATCCTTGGAGAGACCCATCTCGAGGGCGACCTGCCGGGCCACCACCGCCACGTGCTCTGAATGATGCATGGTGTAGCTGTCGCGGATGTCGACCGTGGCCGCCAGCGCCCTGACCGCTGCCGAGTACATCTCCCTGGTCTCCTCAAAGAGCGTCGCGTTCTTCACGGCCGCGGCCAGGTGTCCTGAGACGGGCTCCAGAAAAGCCATGTCGTCGTGATTGTAGCTCCTGGGCTCTTTGCTGGCCAGCACCCAGATGCCGGTGAGTTGACCCGGCAGAGTAAGGGGAAGCGCCACGGCAGAAGACATCCCGTGCTCGCGTAGCCTTTGTAGGATTGGCCGGGAGAACAGCGACGTATCGAGAAAGGCGTCCTCTTTCTCGAGGCTCTTGGCGATATCCGTCACAATGTCTATGAGAATGTAGTCAGATGACGGAGTCACGGAAGCGGAACCAACAAACCCTGCTCCTCCAAGGAAGCCTGCGGGAATCGCTCCGGAGACGACGGCACGACCGTTCTCTTTGACGGAGAGAATGGCCATCCCGTCAAGGGGGACGCGTTCCGACACAATCCTGTAGAGATTGGAGAGCATCTCTTCCATAGCCAGATCCGAGTTGATCTGTTTCGCGGCGTTGGCCACAAGCGCCAGGGTGCTCTGAGTCTTTCGGGCATCAGTAACGTCCTGAAAACCGTACAGGACACCGATCCGTTTTCCGCCGGGACCCTCTATGGGAGAGGCGGAGATGACCAAGCTCCGTTCCTCGTCTCCAACCCGACAGACAACCTCGCATGTATTGCCTATGGCAGATCCGGTTATCGAGAAATCCATGAGGGCTCCGGTCATCTCGATCCAATCGTTCAGTGGCCCGGGATCCCGGAGTCTGGGAGCGAGGTACCGCGAGAGAACCTTGGTCATCGCTTGTCCCTTTATCTCTTGGGACGAGCATCCAAGGTAGTATAAGGCCCGTTTGTTGACTTCGTTTATGGCGCCGGCGGCATCCACCAAGACAATGCCGCTGTCCATTGCGTTCAGTACAGATGAAACATAAGCCGCCCGCATGCGGTCCCCTCCCATGGTGTTTTCGGAAGGGAACAGCAATTCTGTTAGGGCGTTTCAGAGGGCGCACGATATCTCCTTTGGAGGCCGACGAAGGTTGCTGCGGCCGCTACGAAGGCCAGAAGCGAGAACCACTGGCCGAAGCTCAGTCCAAAGAAGTAGTCATCGTTCTCGCGGAAGAACTCCAGAAAGAAGCGGATAAGAGAGTAGCCCCCCGCATACACGGTGAAGAGACTGCCTGGTACCGCTATGCGAGAGGAAAGATAGAGGAGTCCTACGAACAACAGGAGGTCGAGTGCGCTTTCATAGAGCTGGTACGGGTGCCTCAGGCCCGGAGCGTACCGGGTCTGGAAACCCCATGTGCCGGAGGTCTCGATCCCGTAGCAGCAGCCCGAGAAGAAGCAGCCGATCCGCCCTATTCCCTGCCCCAATGCCACCGACGGGGCCACCACATCCAAAAGGGTGAGGAAATGCATCTTCTTGACCCTTGAATAGATGAGGGCGGCAAGCGCTCCGCCAATCAACACTCCGTGAATCGCCAGGCCGCCTTCACGGGTGTCCAGGATCGAGATGACGCTGGTGTAATAACGGTAGTTGAGCGCCACGTGGGTGATGCGGCCGCCAATCACGCCTCCGACCAGGATGGCTATGAAAAACCAGAACAACGAGTCCGGGTCCATGCCCCGCTTCTCGGCCCTCTTGGAAGCCACGTACACCCCTGCGACGAATCCCAGTCCGAGCATGAGCCCGTATGTGTAGAACGTTGTCTGGCCTATCCTGAAAAGCACCGGATGCATCTCGATCACCTGCAGAGATAATAACACGACTGTATAGCGACATACCAATAAATGCATGCTAGGGGTAAGAGGAGGGATTTTCCAGATTGAGCATTGGACGAGGCATCGCCCTTGTGCTTCTCGGCGTAGCTCTGGGAGTTGGCCTGACTCTGGGCTCGTACTACGGCGTAAAGGAGTACGCCCCCGACCTAGCCGTCTGGTACTTGGAGAGACTGGGGGGCTCGGGCAAATCCGTAGCCGATACCTTGGGCCTTGAGATAGACCCATCACAGGTCAAGGCGATCGTAGGCGACATACTGGCGTCTGAGCAGGGCAGGGCCATAGTGACCGACCTCATGCAGGGCCAATCGCGAGAAATGCTTGAGGGCCTCATCGAGGAGGCAATGGAGTCACCCGAGTTCCGGAAGATGCTGAGCGAAGTGCTGGGCTCCTTCCTGGCCAGTCCCGAGGGAAAGGAACTCCTCAAGCAGATCGCCAAGGATATCCTCTCACCCTAGCCCTGAAGCCGACTCCTCAGCCGCAGGCATCTCGGCAAGCAGTTTCTTCGCGTCGAGACGGTCTTCGACCATAACGTCCGAGATTATCTTGCCGTCTCTCACGGAGATGACGCGTTCGGCGTGTCTCGCGATATCAGAGTCGTGGGTGACAAGGATCAGGGTGATCCCCCTGTCGTGGAGGTCCTGGAATATGGACATGACCTCCTCACCGGACCTGGTATCGAGGTTCCCTGTAGGTTCGTCAGCCAAGATCACCTTCGGATCTCCCGCGATCGCCCTGGCGATGGCCACTCGCTGCTGCTCTCCTCCCGACAGCTCATTGGGCTTGTGGGTCATCCGCCCTCCGAGCCCGACGGCCTCCAAGGCGGCGACAGCCCGTTTCCGCCGCTCCGCCGCGGGCATCCCTCTGTAGATAAGAGGCAGCTCCACGTTGGCCATGGCGTTTGTTCTGGATAGCAGGTTGAACGTCTGGAAGATGAAGCCGATGAACCTATTCCGTATGTCCGCCAGCTCGTTGTCGTTCTTCCGGCTCACATCGGCTCCGTCCAGAAGGTAAGTGCCTGTCGTCGGCCTGTCGAGGCATCCGAGGATGTTCATGAGCGTCGACTTGCCGGAACCGGAGGGCCCCATGATGGCGACAAACTGGCCGGCGGGGACCTCAAGGTCTACACCCTTTAGGGCAGGAACCTTCACTTTTCCCATGTTGTATTCCTTGTGGAGTCCCTGAATCTGGATAATGGGCGTAGACACCGAAATCCCTCCGTCTCCAATACTTGCTTCTCAGGCCACTCAATCTTGGACGGGAACGGCAGGAAACGGGTTCCATCCCGCCTCCTCCCGTTCGCCGTCCCCAATCGCCCTCTCAATCACCCTGGAGACAACTTCTCCGTGAGAGGCACAACGCCTCAGAGGCACCCCCGACCTACTCGGTCACTCCGGTCGTGAGGACGGTAACCGGCACCTCCATAAGGTAAGTGTTCTCTACTTGAACACAGGCATCCTCCAGTGAGTACTTAGCGATAATTGAAGCCGCGGTTCCCACGACGAAATCTCCGGCCCTCTCCCAGAGCACTCCGAAAACCTCGCCGGGGTCGTACTTAACCGAAACCAGTTCGGCGTCGGGAGGCAGTTCAATATCCGCCCCCACCGAGTAGACAGCGGGCTTCCCCGTGACCCACGTTCTCGGGCCGTTCAACACGATGTTCACCTTCAAAGGCGCGATGCTCTGGGCGCTGAATCGGTGGGTCTCCCCCGCAAGCACGGGGCTTACCTGCCACGTCTTCTTGTACAAGGACTCGCCTCCGGAGGTATACGACTCCGCGGTCACCTCATAATGGCCCGGCAACTGGAATGTGTGATCGACGCTGAGAGACGGCTCGCCTTGGATTGTCTCCCGCGATCCGTCACCGAAATCCAAGACCCAGTGATCGTGGACTGTCTCTTTCGGCTTCTTTAGGGTCGTATGCTTTGACCGGTAGACGACCCGGACGATTGGAATGTCTTCGGGCAGGTAATCGCCGATTTGAGACGGGGTAGGCGGCCCAGCCGGCTGAAGAGACCCCGGTTTTCCGGACGGCTCGTCAAACCCCGGCTGTCCCGAAGGCTCCTGCGACTCCGGAGGCCCCGGAGGCTCCTGAGACACCGATAACCCCGGAGGTCCCTGAGACTCCGGTGGCTTCGGAGGTTCCTTGACGGTCGGCTGCGAAGTCACTTCCCCGGGCCCACGCTGCTCTTCCGGGACAACAAATACCTTGACGACTTCCTCTTGCGCGAAGGCCGACGTCACGGTATTTCCCATGACCGGGTTCAGGGGGCCTATCCTGACCAGACGGAACCCCAGACGCACCGTGCCCGGAGTGAGACGTACAACGTGAGTGCCGCCTTCTTCAAAGCCCCACATGAGTCCGTCGCGCAATTCTCCGACCCGTTCATCTTTCGGTCCGTTCAGATCCCCAGCGTTCAGCTCCCGATCATCCGTCTCCCCGTCCGCGCCTTGGGACTCTAGGATCTCTTCCCACACCTGACACTGCCATCCTGAGGGCAATGCCGCAATCCCCAGGGTCACCTTGGATGCCCCTCCAACCGGGCACCAAACCGGCTTCCAGCTCGAAGCGTCCAAGACCAATAGCGAGGAGCTCGCCGCGTTTTGAGCATGGCCCATCGTCTGGGATGTCGTCTGGCCTGAGGTTCTAGTCCCGACTTGCGGCCCGGCTTGGGTCCCGGCTTGAATCCGGCCTTCGGTCTCGAATTCCGTCACAACCTGAGTCCCGACGTCCTCACGGAGCACCTCCAGCACGTACTGCTGGGCCTTCCGATCATCGAGCACGCCCTTACCCGGAAGCCGCAAGATCCCGCCGAACACCGCTATCAGATCCCCGGGACCCACTGGGGCCACGCCACAGTCGACCTCGAGCAGGCTGTCATTGGGTCCCAGTTGGGGCCAGATAAGGGCCCAGGGATTGGACAGCCTCGATACCACCGATACGTACCGGGTATCACGCCGCCGGGCGGACGACTGGGAAGAACGGTTGAAACCGGCTAACGCGAGGTTGGCGGGAATACGCTCAAACCGCTTGGTCGAGGACGTGCCCAGGTTCACGAGAAGGTCTTCCTTGACAAGCCACGGAATGAGCGGGGAGTCGGGACCCGAACCCAAGCCCGCGACCTTTACCGCCTGGTGAGCGAGAGCCTCCTGCACCTCGGCCTTGACCGTGATCAGAGCCTTCTCGGCGAAGTACGTGAGGAGTTTCACGCCGAAATGTATGGCAGCCTCCTTCCAGTCCTTCGGGACAACCGGATCCCTAAGAAGGCTCGTCACCAGGTTGCCTTGGGATGCCGTCCGCATCGCGTACTGGTTCTTGGCAACCTCCATCGCAAGACACTCATAGTACGGAAGCGATAAGTCCTGTGCTTGCGACTTTGGCCACTCGGCTTCGGTGATGAGCCTCGCCCACACGTCGGGAAACGTCCTCCGAACCCAACCCGCGAAGGTTTCTTTCGGTGACTGGCTGGGCACGTAAGGCAAAGCCAGGAAACGCGTTTTCACATACTCGGCGTAGAGGGGCTCCCACAAGGTGGTTGACCGTGTGGATATCCATGAGGCCTCGTCTTGCCATTCGGGAGGCCGCAATGACTTGGCCTGGGTGAGTTCCTTGAGCGACACTGGGACCTCGTCGCCCGCGCCGAACAGGTCCCTGATCGAAGGCAGAAACCTTTCC
>CAZYFG010000033.1:0-1821 GCA_964646835.1 uncultured Eubacteriales bacterium
TGTTCTTCCCGGATCAGGAACTCGTAGGCCAGGTGAGCGTCAAGACCCAGTCCCACTGGGAGATCCTCGACTGCACCGTCGACGTATTCCTCGACGTCTTGAGGGTGGGCGTGACCGTCGGGGCGCACGTCATCGTGAAGACGTGGGCCGACGCCCAGCTTGTGATCACGGCCTTCGGCGAGTGCGATTGGGATCTACTCCCGCCGCCTCTTGCAGAGAACCCGTGCATCGAGTTCTTCTCGAGGCCCTTCCCGCCGTTCAACCCGCCCCAGCTGCAGGACTTCTTCCTGCCGCCAGTGCAGACAAACAACTAGCGGCCAGCGGAGAACGGAGAGCAAACGTCAGGCCAGGAGATATGCCTCTCCTGGCTTGGCTTTCTCTGTGGCCCAGAGCCCGACGGAACCTTGCGCCAGTCAGTCTGGAGGAGTTCATTTCCTTACCAGGTTTCTTGAGACTAGTCAGGCTGGTTGTCTTTCGGCGTATCCTGCCCGAACAGCATGCGGTTTAGGTACTGGATGTATTCCTCGATCCTTTCAGGCGTAGGCGTAATGCCCCTCTTTGAGAGTACATCTGCTGCCTGTTTGACGGCCGTTTCGGGCGACTTGAGGAGTGTCTCGCGCAATTGCATGAGGCGCTCATCTTCCCTCTGGCTCCTAGGAAGGTTGATCGTGAGAGGACGAGTCGAACCCGTCGTGGCCAAACCGTCAGGCGCGGGAGCACGCGCGGCTGTTTGTGCCGGGCTCTGTCGGGTGCGTGCTTCCGGCTGAATCCCTGGAGCGGTGAAGTGCCGGGCGGGCAGATTTCCCGCTTGTCCCGGTTGCTGGCCTCGATACTGTACCGCCGGCTGGAGGAGCTGCCGGACCGGCGATCGTTCTGCCACCGGTCGCTCCGCAGCCAGCCGTTCCGCCGCAGTCCTCTCCGCGGCCGCGGGTCTTTCCTGGGTTGCCGGCTGTTCCGAGAGCGCCGCCCGTTCTACGGCTGGCAGACGTTCAGCGGTTGCAGGCGGCTCCGGGGCTGCCTGTTGCTCTGGTGTTGACGGTTGTTCGACGGTTGCAGGCAGTTTTTGGGTTGCGGGCCTTTCGGCGCTGGGCGGCCCCGGCGGGTCTAGCGCCTGTGCTGCTAGGCTGATCGACCGACGGCGTCTCACCAGATCTGCGCGGGCCAGTTCCAAAGAGCTTGCCCCGTCCCTTGCCATCTGTTCTGGCGTCCCTGGCCCGAGGGGCGGCTCGTTGCTCATATCTCTCGCACCATCTGGTACGGTAGGCACAGACTCACTCGCTGAAGTACTGCTTGTTGAGACGGAACCCGCCGCAGCCGGACTTGCCGGGACAGGACTTACTGGAGCGAAACTTGCGGACAGCGGCCCCGTTACTGTGACAGGAGGCGGCACCGCATACGGTGAGGAGGCGGGCGCCGGAATTTCTGGATACGGCCTTTCCATGAGGGCTGCAGGCTCAGAGGGCTCTTCCACCACGGCCGAAACCGGGGGCCCGACCCTTTCGTGAGGCTGCGAACCCGCCTTTCTCACGATTTCCCATGCTCCGTTGGGTAACGGCTGCTTCCTAAAGTATCTGAGTACTCCCCGGCATATGACGAGGGAGACGATATCGAGGAACTGGTCAACGTATCCGTCTATGAGCGGGATGGAAAGAAGGACAGTGGGAGCGCGAGTCTCCTGGAGGATCTCCGAGAACCAACCCTTCACATCTCTCGTCATCCTGAAGCTTGATGCCCGTGTGAAAGCCGGACAAGACGGGCCTAGATCGGCTGCGAAGTGACCTGCGAGGCGATAGCTCGCAGGTCACTTCGCAGCCGATCTAG
>CAZYFG010000033.1:1831-2360 GCA_964646835.1 uncultured Eubacteriales bacterium
GGGATATATCGCGAGAGGATGAACGCAACCGGTAACGCTTTGACCGGCGAAGACGAGAAGCACCAAGTCCCAGTGGGAAGAGTGTTCCGGACCTCGCCCTTGCCTCGTCGGGCCTTCCGGATAGAGCGACTCACGCAGGACCACCTCAGCGCCTGACACCCAAAGCATCCGTTCCAGGAGCCGTAACTCGGAAATGAACTGGGCATAAAGGCGCGAGTCGGCCAGGCGAGCCGGTCTTACCGATTGGATGAGTATGCTCTTCCCGAGCAGGGGTGGGTGCACTGCGAAGATCCCCGAGCGTTTTTCGTGTCTGAAAGGCAGGCTGAAGAGCTGGCAGGTGCTTTCCAGGACTTCTGCCGGCGGACAGGTTATCCTTTGAGGACGCACCTCATGGTTGTTCATCATAAGATACATGCCGATCTCCCCTTGGCCCTAACAATCCAGAAACCGCAATAATATCTCATCTATCTCTATGTCCGGGGGTGCTTTGTGGGTACTCGGGGAAAGAGTAGGGAGGACCCTAGGTCCC
>CAZYFG010000033.1:2370-4812 GCA_964646835.1 uncultured Eubacteriales bacterium
GTTTGTTGCCCAACTAGGCGGCGATGAGACTCTTGCCGGTGGCGGATAGGTTCTGCGGATTACGTAGCGTGGTGGCCTTAACGGACGAATATCTCAACCACGTAATACACCTGTGAGCCGGGCTTGCGCACAACGCCGATCCCAACCTCTTCCCAGTACGCCTTCAGCATACTGTCTCTGTGGGATTTGCTGCCCATGAAAGCGTTGTGGGCACCTAGGGCGCTATATGCTTGGCAGATGTTCTCACGCGAAAGGTTCACCGACACGCCAAAGTAGGCCAGCATATTGCCTGAATAGCCGTAGCTCGACCCATGGGCGTAGTAGTTGTTCTCTATCATGTCTTCGGCTTTGACGCGCGCCACTGCTGCGACGTACGGGTTCATCGTGAGCGGCTTGAGGCCGGTCTTAACGCGCTCTTGGTTCAGGAGCCGCAAGATCTCCTTCTCAAAGTCGTTCGCTTCGACCGGACTTATCGTCCCGTTGGACGGGTTCGACGGCGCAGGCGTGGATGGTTTGGCCGGAGTCGAAGGTTCAGGCTGGCTGGGCGACGGCGTGGAACTCGCCGGTAGGCGTCCAAAGCGTGCCTGATACCAGGCATCGTAGAGAGCCTGCTGTTCGGGAGTCATTGCGAACGCTTGTCCACCGCTCAGAAGGACGGCAGCTATGGCTATGAGTACCGCCAGGATTCGTATGCGCTTCATGTGGTGACCTCCTATCGGTGCCGTTTCATATCAATTCTAGGGGACTTGTCCGGCCTGCCGCAAAGCCAATGACTGGTATTACACCTGCTAGATATTGGTTTATCGTAGGGCAGGCGAACGTTCTCAACGTCCCCACAGGTAGGTGTTCCCGCGGGACGTATGCTCTCGCAGGTCTGCGGGTAACTCCCCAGAGGCTTGCCATCATAGGATTAGTGATGGCAGCAAGGCTCACCCGAAGGAAGCTCTTCGCTCTACGGCTACTCCCCTCTCACTGCCTCGTCCCACATCTTGAGATACGTCTCTTTGGTGTAGAGGGGTTTGTACTTGCTCTTGATCCTGAGTCCCTCAGCTGCGCCGTTGGCCAGAAGGTCGATGGCTGTCATTGCCATAGCCTTCGCAGGGACGACGTAAGCGACATACGCTCGGAAAAGGATTGATGTATGTCCTTGGTGAGCCCAGGGATATCCCGGGCACGCTTTAGAGCCGGGGCATCTAGCAGAAAATGTTAGTCGGCTAGCTGCTGTCTGGCATCTCGTGCCGTCGTCGGCGGGGCCATGTCCCATCACATGCCGGCTAATGAGAACCTATCCAGCATTCCGTGCCGGAAGCCAAGGAAGGGTCCTACAGAGAATGTAGGTTAGCCATTGCGCTTCCGGCACGTTCTGCCAGGGGCAGAGGAGCCATGCCCCCCGCAGGCCCGGAGGTCGCGGATAGCCGTAAGGTCACCTTTGGAGACCTTGCGACCAGGCGAGCGACCGAGCAGGCGAAATGGTAGAATGATGGAAAAACTTGCCATCTTCCGGTTGGATCTGTTAAAATCTCCCAGAGCAAACCAGAGACCTATCGACATCTTTCGCCGGCTGTTTGGATGAGGCGGCCGGCGAAACCGGAGGTGTGCAATACGCAGGGGGTAAACATCCGCATCGTTCGGGAACTCGCCGCGGTGAGTGGTCTCACCCCGGCGGCAAAAGCCGTCTATGTAACGGCAATGACCAATGAACTGACCTGCATCCAGGCACTGGCAGATAAGGTGGGCTTGGATAGAAGACCTGTTTTGAAGCACTGCAGAGAACTGGAGAAACTCGGATGGATGCAAATCTCCCGCAACGGAATGGCACTACTACCTGCAGCCGTTGTCCCACGGCCGGTTGAACTACGCCTGGCCGCAGAGATCCGCGATGTGATACGAATGTCGCCGTACAAGGGAGAGGCCACGGCCAAGGCGATGGCTGTCTGGATTGTCTCTCCGAGAGTCAGGCTCATTTTCAACGCCCGGCCTCAGTTCCTCCAAAACGCGGAGACCGGACAAAACCTGGAATGCGACATATACACTCCGGATTACTCCTGGTCGGGCGAATACCAAGGGGACCAACACTTCGGCCCCACCGAGCAATACCCCGGTGACAAGGAATTCGTGGACAGGTTCAGGAGAGACCATCTGAAAGCCCAGCTCTGCAAGCAACACGGCATTACCTTGACGCCCATCACAAAGCATGACCTCACGCTTGAGCGGATGCTGGAGCTAATCCCTGAGCGCATACCCCGTAGAGTGTTCAACCCCAACGGTCCGATCATCGTGGTGCTTGAGCAGCTGGGGCGCGAGATCGCGAAGGGGCGCGACTGGGATAGGGTCTGACGTCGCCCGTCCGCGGCCTCCGTCCTATGTGGTCCCGCTGTCACAATCCAAGTCGGTCTGGCAGAAAATGGCGGCAAGCCGACAGCCGTCTGACATTTTCTGCCG
>CAZYFG010000033.1:4912-8498 GCA_964646835.1 uncultured Eubacteriales bacterium
GGCGTCGGCGGGGCCATGGTACACGAGATGACAGATGGCCGGTGCCCATCCTACGCTTCGGGCCGGGAGCCGAGTAACCGGTATACAGAAAATGTAGGTAAGTCAGTGGCCATCTGACATTTTCTGCCAGACATGGAGGGCCTCGGGCGGAAGACCCCCGGCGGAGGATCTGCAGGGTCTGACCTAGGCTCGGGCCCTCAAGCGGGGCTCAGTCCCTTGCTCCCCCCGTTCGGAAGCCGGCCCTCAAACTCGAACACTTCCCGCAGGTGTTTGATGGAATCCGCAGTCTCCTCCGAAGTCTTGTGCGGGATCGCCGGGTCATACAAAAGGCGCGCGAGTAGCCTCGCCACGACCAGTGAATCCAGCATGAGCCCCCGGGGCGTCATCTTGTCGAACGTATCCGCGGCAGTGTGAACGAAGTTCCAGCTCCCGTCGGGCGCAGACGAACTGAAACTCACGCTGGGAATACCCAAAAGGTGGAACGGATACATATCAGAGTACGGCATTACCCCTGCTCCAATACGGAAAGGCATGCCCAGCTCGTCAGAATACCGCTGGAAGCGCTTTCTGGTCTCCTCGAAGCCCATTGCGGTGATGCCGGGCGTACCTCCTCCGCCGGCTACATCACAGTTGAACACAAACTCGATTGCCCCGGCTTCACCAGCGTGACTCTGGGCATAGGAGTTGGAGCCCAAGAGGCCTATCTCCTCGCCGGTAAACCACACAAACCGTACCGTCTTCGGCACAAGGTCTTTGTGCTTCGCCAACGCCCGGGCAGCCTCAAGGATCACCGCTGAGCCACCTCCGTTGTCGGCGGCGGCCTGCGAGATGTCGTGACCATCCAAATGGGCACCAACGAGGATGACCTTGTCGGGCGAACAGGCTCCGGGGACCTCGCCAATGATGTTCCAGCCTACAAGTGGTTTAGCCTCATCAGTAGTGGTCACCCGAACTTTCACGGCACCGCGCTCCATGAGCCTCCGGATCTCCATCCCCGCCTCCCTGGTGATGCTCACTGCGGGTATGGCCCCAGTCTCGTTGTGCCTAACGGTACCCGTTTCGGCCAGCATCGGGCCCATCCTCATGTAGATGAACGCGGCCGCTCCTGCCTTCACGGCCCTGCCGTACTTCTCAGAGCGATGAAGCATCCTTCCAAGACCCGGCGAAGCTTCGTTGGTGATAATGACGGCCTTGCCCCGTACGTCACCGGCCTCCTCAAACTCGCGCGGACCACCTGGTCCTACGAAGACCACTTCGGCCTCGACGTCACCCGCGGGGCTATGAGGTAGGCTGAAGCAGGGGAACTCGCGTTCCACTCCGTGGTTGTTGCCCGTGGCTACCCCATCAGCCCTCACTTGGCCGGAACCGCCGGACCGGGCCGGCGCAATCTGAGCCCCGGGCTCAACCACGTCGGTCTGAGCCACGGCCGTCACCTTGAGAGCGGCAGGCCCCCTCACCCATCCGGTGTAGGAGTATTCCTCCGTGTGCACGTTCTCGAGGCCATATTCCTGGAGTTTCTGAAGGAGGTAGTCTCTGGCGCGCACCTCCCCGAGCGTGCCCCCGAACCTGCCTCCACCTTCGTCACAGAAGAAGCGGAGGTTTTCGTAGGCCTCGCATGCAGTGACTATCTCACCCGATACCATCTTGTCCAGCGCACGTTGCTGGTCCGACCTAGGTTCATTGGCGATAGGCAGTCTCACAGGCTCGACATCTCCTTCTTCGTCAAGTGTGATGATGATTTCTCCCAGGAAACAGACTTTCCTTTGCCCCTCTTCACCCCTTTAGAAACGGAGTCGCAACGAAGTGCTATACTTGAGAGAAAACGCCCTGCTAAGAGGTAATGGCCATGACAGCTGCAGCAAGACAGCCCTTCGTCGCAAGGGCCCGAATGATCTCGTTCATCGTCCTTCTTGTGCTCCAGACGGTGGTCCAGTTCTGGCCCGCCCCCGTCCTACAGACCGCGGCAGGCTTGGCGTCTTTTGCGGCTTGGGTCCTGGCGCTATCGGGCGCTGACAAGACATCGTTATTTATTGCCTTGGCGCTGGTCTTGTGCGGCACCGTGATATTCGCCTCGGTGGGGACCGGTCCCCTCACCGCCTTGGCCAGTTTCGGTGAGAACGCAGGGATCCTCATGATCATGGTACTCGTCCCGCTCATCGGAATCGTGATCGACCTGGGCGGATATGCTGACGCTCTCGGTGAGATAGCAGAAGACATAAGGCGTCCGGCGTATCTCTACGGAGTCGCTCTCTTCCTGGCGTACACAATCGGTTCGGTCCTGCTCAACGCCTCAATCGCCTTGGTATGGACCGTGCTTGCGCCCGTAGCCACCCGCATGGGCAAGAACCCCGAGGATATCCTGGTCCCCAGCCTTCCGAGGGGCTACAACGCCTCGCTGCTATGGACACCCGCCAGCCCGGCCATGGCAACCGCATTGGTTCTGACGGGCGCCACGTGGACGTCGGTGGTGAAAACCGGGTTCCTCATGAGCTTGTTCGCCCTCATCCTGGCCTTCCTGGTCGAGGCTGGAGGACCGGCACTCCGGCTGAACTCCCGACGACGGATGACGGGTGGCCAGGAGGATGCCGAGCCGGACAGACCTCAGGGCGGGCATGCGATCCATCACCCCCACGCCGCCGCTTGGCTGAAAATCGCCGCCTTGGGCTTGGGCTTGGCGTCATTCATCGCCGGCGTGGTCATCTTGCAGGAGCTGGGCATGAGCATCTTTCAGGCGATCATCCCGTGCATATTCCTGACGCTGCTGGTCTGGGGCGGGCTCACCGGCAAGCCCAGAGAGGTCTGGAAGTCGGCACTCGACTACTTCCCAAAGAGACTGCCCAGGCTCTCCAATCAATTCCTCCTCATGACGACGGGGGGCTTCATCGGGACCGCACTTCAGATCGCTCTGGCTGACGGATTGCCCGGCGTCTCGGCCGGCGCGCTGCGACCTTCCACCCTGGTCGTGACTCTGGTCGGTTCGCTTCTCGTGTGGGTGATCTCCATCGCGGGGATCCACTCGCTCATCGGGATGACCATTGTCCACTCGGTCATAGCGCCCTTCGCCAACGGAGTCTCGCCTGCTCATTTGTGCATGACGCTGCTTCTAGGATCAGCGCTCGGGTTCACGATCTCACCTGTATCTGCGACAATCCTCGTTACCTCGGCAGTCGCAGGCAAGAACAGCGTCGAAGTCGGTCTCCGAAGACAATGGAAATACGCCCTGGTGGCCTGGCTGGCCTGCTCGGTCGTGCTGTCTCTCCTAAGGATCTGAAGGCTAATTCCTAGTCAGAATCCGGTGGAGGATGGTCGCCATCTCCGCCCTCGTCACGTTCCCGAGAGGATTGAGTTTGCCCTCGCTCCCCACAATGATGCCTGCCCTCACAAGGGCGGCAGCGTGATCCCTCGCGTACTCCGCGATCTCGCCTCTATCGGAGAAGCCGGCCAGATGAGTCGCGCTCCCCGACGGCACGGAGTACTGGGGTACGTGATCGAGCGCCCGCATGATGAACCAGCCGATCAGGAGTTGGAGGCCGACGATGAAGCTCATGGCGGCCAGCAGCAGCCAGAACCACAGACGGTCAATGGG
>CAZYFG010000033.1:8508-14095 GCA_964646835.1 uncultured Eubacteriales bacterium
CCCGCATGATGAACACCATGGCGTCTTGCCTGGTGAGCGGAGCGGCAGGGCTAAACAACCCGCCGTATCCCTGGGCTATCCCGAGAGCCTTTGCCGTAGCCACGGCGTTATAGTAGTAACTGCCCTGTGGAACGTCGGCGAAATTGCCGCTGCCAACCGTGTCAAGGTCAAAGGCCCTGCACAGCATCAGTACAAAGTCGCCTCTGGAGATGCTGACATTGGGCGCGTAGTTCCTTCCCCCTACCCCCGTCACAATGCCCTTCCTGAAGAGGTAGTCCACCGCTTCCGTGCACCACCAAAAGGCCTTGTCGATATCGTCGAAGTACTGGGAACCGGTGTAGTCCTGAACCGTCACCTTGACCGTGCCCGTATATGACTCTCCCTCAACATTGTGACCGGTGTAGGTTATGGATACCGTGCCGGAGTACCCGGCGTTCGGAACGAAACTCACCTTGGAAAGGTACGGCGATCCAAGCCTGTGGTACCTGGTGCTGCCGGAGACCTTGGTTCCCGGTTCTGTGGGCGACGTGAAATCGTAGTAGAGAGTCCCGAAAGACGAAGACGGTATGCTGAAACTCACGTAAGACAGTGGCTCTCCCGTGACGTCCTCGCACACCTCGTTGAACACGGTGGGGTCAAACGTGACCCACTTGTCTCTTGTCACCGTGTACGTGATGTCTCCCGCAGCCTCGTTCACGGTGATCTTCACGGTTCCGGTGAAAGCCTCGCCGTCCTCGTTGTAGCCGGTGTAGGCGATTGAGAACGTCCCTGAATAGCCGGCGCTGGGAACAAACGTCACCCTCGACAGGTAGGGTGAGAAATACACGTAGTACTCGTCATCCGAAGACACTTCCGAACCGTACTCGGTTGGCGACTCGTAGTCGTAATACAGCGTCCCAAAGAACGAGGACGGAAGCTTGAACGCGACCGATGAGAGGTCCTCACCGGTCAGACTGTTGCACACGTAATCGAAGTCTCCGGCGTCAAATGTGATCGGCGTCGCGGCGTTGGTCACGTAGGCGATGTCTTCTGCGTCAAGTCCTCCGCTTACGACTATGTTTACTACCCCCGAGTACGTCTCCCCCTCGATGTTGTACCCGGTGTATCCTATCGAGGCCGTTCCGGAAAAGCCCGCCCTGGGGACAAATGATACCCGTGACAGGTAAGGCGAGAAGTCAAAGTAGTACCTGGTGCTGGATGATACGAGAGATCCGTATTCCACAGACGAGACATAATCGTAGTAGAGTTTCCCCTGGGTTGAGGGCGGCAGATTGAACCTGACGTACCACAGTTCCTCGCCGGTAAGCTCTTCGCAGACACCGGCGAAGTCAGCCGCGTCGAACGTGACAGGCTCTGCTTCGCCGGACACATAGAATATGTCGCTTGCAGTGTTGCGTCCCACTTCTACCCTGAGGACCACCGAGCCGATGGGAACGGTCGGATTGCCCGCGGCGTAAGCCATTACCGTATAGACGGCGGTCCCACTGGCGGCGCCGACAAACGTAAGCCTGCCTGCCGTCAGGTCTGAAAGGCTCACGGCTGTCCCGAGAGAGTAGACCTGGTTACCCAACCTGAGCGTGCCTACGGACGAGTTCCCTCCGGTAAGCGCCACCGAGGCCAAGTCCCCTCCGTCGTTCTTCTTGTAGAGCAAGGCGAAGTCGGCAACGCTCAAGGTAAGCCCTTGAGACAACTCGATGCTCTTGGTTACGGTGCCGGAAAACTCGGGCGGAACGTACAGGGTGGTGATCGTGAGGATCACCTGGCCTATGGGATTCCCAGGATCGCCGGCAGCCAACGCCTGAACCAGGTAGGAGACAGTCCCGGCTGCCGTGGCTACAAACGTGAGACGGCCGTTGGTTAGGTCAGAGACGCTGACCGCCGTCCCCGGAGTATAGACGTTACCCCCTAGTTTCAGGGTACCAAAGCTCGGATTGCTCCCGTTGATCACGATTGAGGCTAGGGCACCCCCGTCGTTCTTCACGTACTTGTCGGTGAAGTCAGCCGCCGTGAATGAAAGGGTCCGAGCGAGGTTGGTGGATTTGGTGATGGATCCGGAAAAGGTGGGCGCCGCGTACTCTGCCCGGGCGACTCTCACCTTGTAGACGGTGGTGTTGAGGTTGCTTGAGCCCTTCCTCTGATAGGTGACGACCATGTCCACGGGGTCTCCGCCCACGGTCGCCGTGCTCCCATTAGGGAAAGCGGGGATGGCAAAAGCATATGTCGCCGTGTTGAAGGATACGTCCAGGCCCTGTGCCAGATTCACGGTGCTCGCGTGGGTGTATGGCACCGTGAGCGTAACGGTGGTCACACCGGAGACGCTCACTGCCGCGACAGCGGAGGAATGGCGTATGGATGTAAGCACAGGCTCATTGTCCGCAGCGAACGCCTTACTCGGAAGTGCGCAGGCCAGAACGGCAACGGAAATGAGACACATGATGACCGTTCTAAGGGAATGCTTCATTTTGGTACCCCCAGGAAAGATTTCCTTATGCTCGCTGCCTTTGACGCGGTTTCGGAGGCCGTTGTTCCTGGCACTATCCTCCATGCCCTACTCTTGAGCTAATAGAGAATGCCGGGCTTGTCAACGCCCGGCATTATACCTGCGCATCATATCCGCCCGGACCCGTTCGTCACAGCGATTCGCTTCCCGCGCTCTCCCTGTCGCACGCCGCACCGGCGAAATCGTTTGCGCTGAGCGGCAGGCTCCGTATCATTGCCGTCCCTCCGTCCGGCCTATTCTCGGCCCACAGGTCGCCTCCGTGCAGTCTTGCCAGCTGCCTGCTTATGTAGAGGCCAAGGCCCAGCCCTTCGGTGGAAGCCACGGAAGCATTACTAGCCCGGAAAAAAGCGTGAAAGACCAGATCGGTCTCTCCCTCCGGGATCCCGATGCCTTCGTCCTCCACCCTAACAAGGACCCTGCACCCTACGGCACGGACGTCCACCCAGATCCTCTTTCCGTAAGGCGTATACTTGGCGGCGTTGCTCAAAAGGTTCGTGAGGATCTGGTGGAGCCTTGATTCATCTGCATAGACGGGGATTACTACATCTGGGCTGTACAACTGGATGATCTCATGCTCGCCCGATGCCCTTAAGCCCTCGACGCAATCGACGATAAGCGGCATGAGATTCATGGGCTCCGGTGATATGGACAACATGTCCGAATCCGCGCGAAAAGCCAGCAACAGGTCTTCGGTAAGTTCAGACAAGCTGTCGACCTGCTTCTTGAGCGTGGCGATGTATCGCGAAAGGTGCCCCGGAGACGGCGGGTCTTCTACCAGCGGCACCACAGCCTTCAGTATCTGAAGAGGGTTTCTAAGCTCATGTGCAAGAATGCGGATTGCCCTTTCCCTCGATTTCTCCAGGCTACGGACTTGAGTCAAGTCCTCGAAGAGAACCAGGAATCGCTGAAACGACATGAAAGCCCCCACTATCTCCCTGGCGTGCACCAGAAGCTCGAGAGTGCTCCCGTCGCTCTGAGTCCTCACAAACCATCGCTTTCTCCCCTGAGACCCTCGTCCCACCAACAAGGATGGGATAGTGAGCGCATCTTCACCGGACGCGGGCTTCAGCGAAAACCTGGGGCCCAGTTCACGGAGGTTTTCACCGAGGTCAGCCAGTGCTTCCACTCCCATGTAATGGAGAGCTGAACGATTGGCAGCAAGAATCCGTCCCGTCTCGTCGGTCACAAGCACACCTTCCGATATGCCGTCGAACAGGGTTTCCCAATGCTCTTCCCGATGTTTGCCGCACATGATGGCGTCCCACTGGCCCGCCTTCCGGACCAATGCCCACTGGTGGCTGCTCAAGATATCGATCGGATCGGGCAGCCAGGCGCCTTGGCGGGGATAGCAGCAGACTACGATCATGCGCTCGTGATAGAGAGAACTGTAGAGAGTCCTCTCGTAATCGCAGAAAGGTTCCCAGTATTCCCGGCCTACCCAGGTTGTGTCGCCGCTCACGCGAAGGCCCTCATAGCCTTCGGAAAGCGCTTGGTCTAGGAGACTCCTCCACTGCCCAATCACTCTCGGAGCCGAAAATCCGCCATGTGCATCCACATAGAACTCATCGAATGACAGCATCCTCATTTGCCCGGACGACAGGCAGCTTTCGACACCCGGAATAGCCGCTTTCAGCGCATCCGTCGCTCTTTGAGGACCCAAAGACACGGGATAGACCCAGACGCACTTCTCGTTGTTTTGAAGACCTGCACGGAAGAAGGGGATGAGAATCTCGAGCGTGTCATGCACGCAATCGTACAAAGCGCAAACGTGCGTGCCCCACGAGACTCTGCCCAACGGGGGGATACCGGAGTCCCTCGTATGTCTCCGCAACCAGTGCCTCGCCCTTTCTATGTATCTTGCCGGGGTGCAAACAACTTAGTGGATATGCCAAGACCCCCCATCTTTCCTTCTTTCCATAGGAAAAGAGTCTCTAAATTTGGAAGGTCTCACACACGAGTCGACCTCCACTCCGTAAGGAATGGAGGTCGACTAGATAGATGAGCCCTTTCCGGCTAGTTTCCTAGATGCCGATGAACATCTGGGTGAACATCATCCCGTAGGGGCCACCCTTCACTATACCGATCCCGATATGGGTGAACGCCGGGTTCAGGATGTTCTGCCTGTGTCCCGAGCTCTGCATCAAGAGATCGTGAGCCCTGGTGACACTGTTAGTTCCGGCCAGGTTCTCGCCTGCTGTCCTGTATGTGATTCCCTCTTTCTTCATCATGTCAAAGGGGGAACCGTAAGTCGGCGACTGGTGGGCGAAGTAGTTCTTGTTGATCATGTCCTGGCTCTTCATTCTTGCCAGTTTGACCAGACGCATGTCCACGGCCAGAGGCTTAAGTCCGGCCTTGGCGCGCTCCGCGTTCACCAAGTTCACCATCTGCTGCTCTTCAGCCGTGAGACCCGAAGGCTGAGGAGCGGGCTGCGTCGGCTCGGGCTTGGTCGGAGCAGGCTGGGTTGGAGCCGGCTGAGTTGGAGCGGGCGCCTTGGGCTGAACGTACCTGTACCAAGGGTACCTGTACAGCGAGTACCACGGGTACGAAGCCGCGAGTACCTGCCCTGCCGTACCTATCGCCATAAAAGTCGCTAGGATTAGAATTACCAGCGCTTTTCGCTTCATGTTGCTCCTCCTTCCATTTTCTGAGTGCCGCCGCGTAGGCAAGTAGTATGATAGCAGCCCCCGGGTGTTTTTCCGAACCAACCTATCGTACCTCAAGCCGAATGTGACCGCGGTGAGCACAGTATGCGCCTGATGGATGGGTTTATCGCAGATTAGGTAGGCTCTGGAGATGGACTACTTGCGAAGGCAACGGCTGGAGTTCCTTCCAGGCTGGAAGACGACTGCCCGGCTCACCCCATGTGAACGCGCCTATTCCCTGCGGTCCTTCACCAAAGAAAGTGCCCCCGCTCACCGGGGGCCGCAGCCTGAACTCTTGTGTACTGGGGGGAGCCACGTACACACATAATAGACAATCGACAATATCCGCCAGAATGTGAGGATTTCGGGGAAGATCTCCGCAAGAATGCGACACCATTGAGAGTCTCCACGCTTGTCTGGTCGAAAGATTCTCACAGCTTCGACA
>CAZYFG010000033.1:14228-15049 GCA_964646835.1 uncultured Eubacteriales bacterium
AATACTATCCCTGGCTCTATGCTTTTGTGGATGAGCCGGTTGAGGACCTCACGGGCATACCCGGCATGAAAGCTCACCTGGTAATCAGTGAGTCCCCAAGCATGCAGACAGAGCACATACGCGCGTTGGTCATGGTATCTCATCCCCAGAACCCCGTGGCGAACCTTACTCCGGAGTTGACCTCTCTCCTCAGAAGCACGGTAGGCAAAAACCTGCGTGTCGACCTCTATGTCCGACGGCAGGACGTCAGGTCGGTCCAAGAAGAGGCGCGGCGCGTGAACCCGGAAGCCAGGGTTTTCCCGCTGCCCAAAGCGAGGATTCCCCTGGTAGTAGGCGCACTGCTGAGCATCTAGGGAGCGAAGGGGTAACGCCTCAGGCCGGAAGCCGGAGCGAACATATCCTCGCTCTCGCCCCTGCTCTTGTGATCTCCAACACCGCGCATGAGGCTTCGGCCTGGCGTGGGCTGTGAGGGCTTCCGGGATTCACGAACAGAATCACATCCACACCGAGCGATCTGGACCGCTGCACCAGCAAAGAAAAATCGCGCTTCACACGGTAGAGGTGACCGTGGGTCACATAGATGCGCTTTGCCCCCACGGCCAGCATCTCTTCGGAAGGCCCCTTGACCATGTAATCGCAATTGCCGGTTACGGCCACTGTCTTGAGCCCGGAAAGGGTGCTGATCCTCTGGGCATCTTCATAAAAATCACCGGCGTGGAGGAGCAATTCTATATCAGGCATGGACGCGAGACAGGCTTCCATGCGCCTTAGGTCTCCGTGGGTATCCGAAAGGACTCCGATTAGCAAGAACACCCTTCTTC
>CAZYFG010000033.1:15089-15354 GCA_964646835.1 uncultured Eubacteriales bacterium
AAGAACCGCCTCTAATGCTCTTCGTCTGTGGCTCACCGAATCCTTCTCTTGATCTGACGCCTCACCCAGCGTCTTGCCCAACTCGGTTGAGAAGAAAAGAGGGTCGTATCCGAAACCGTTTGTGCCGCGGTATTCCTCGGTGATAAGGCCCTCAACCGTCCCCAGGCCAGTAGCAAGTACGCGTCCCGGTGAGGCAACGGCAATGGCGCACCGGTATCTTGCCGTCCTCTGCTCGGGAGGAAGCCCTTCCAGTCGGCGGAGCAGC
>CAZYFG010000034.1:0-15306 GCA_964646835.1 uncultured Eubacteriales bacterium
GGTGTCGAGGCTGGTTGGAGCTCCTCCCGGCTACGTGGGCTACGATGAAGGCGGCCAGTTGACCGAGGCGGTCAGGCGAAAGCCCTATTCGGTGGTCTTGCTCGACGAAATCGAAAAGGCTCACCCCGATGTCTTCAACGTACTCCTTCAGGTGTTGGAGGACGGCCGGCTCACCGAGGCCAAGGGCCGCACGGTGGATTTCAGGAACACGGTCATCATCATGACGTCCAACGCCGGCGCCGAGGTGATCCACGGCAAAGCGGTGCTGGGCTTCACGACCGAGCGCGACACGGCCAAGGAGCATGAGGAGATGAGGAGCCGCGTCATGGACGTTGTGAAGCGGCTGTTCAGGCCGGAGTTCCTGAACAGGGTGGATGAGATCATAGTGTTCCAGGCCCTTACCGTGGAGGATCTCAAAGAGATCGTGCTCCTCCAGCTGAACCAGGTGGCTAAGAGGCTCGAGGAAGCGGCCAACATCAAGATCGAGATAACCGACAAGGCCAAGGAGAAGCTCGTTCAGGAAGGAACCGACCCGGATTACGGGGCCCGCCCGTTGCGCAGGGCAATACAGCGACTGGTCGAGGACCCGCTCTCGGACCTCGTGTTGCGCGGCGAGTTCAAGGAGCGCGACACGGTGTTGGTGGACGTGGACGACGAAGGCAAGTTCACCTTCAGATCGCCTGTAACGGGGGCGGCAGAGTAACAGCAGGCATTAGACGGCTCGCGGTAGAATGGTACGCCAAAGTGGTGTGCCAAAGGTGAGAAAGGACTGGTACCATGCCGCGAGCCGTGTCCAGATACGTGTGTTCCTCCTGTGGCTATCAGTCGCCCCGCTGGTACGGGAAATGCCCCCAGTGCGGGGAATGGAGCACGTTGGTTGAGGAAGTCGAGAGGCCTCTCAGGCAGTCGAAAAGCGCGGCTCCAAAGGCAGAGCCGGTCGTCTTGTCGAAGGTGCCCGTCCAGGATGTCACACGTTTCGCGAGCGGCATGCCGGAGTTTGACCGGGTGTTGGTCGGGGGATTCGTACCGGGTTCGGTGATCCTTCTTGCGGGAGAACCCGGCATAGGCAAGTCAACTCTTCTCCTCACCGTGTCCGAGGTAGTGGCCAAGTCCAGGGGACGTGTATTGTACACCTCGGGAGAGGAATCCCAAAACCAGGTGAGGATGCGGGCGGACCGATTGGGAGTTCTGGCGGATGATCTCTTCTTCGCGGCGGAACAGGATGTGGACTCAATCCTGGAGATGTGCGAGAAGGTGAAGCCGGAACTCCTTATCGTTGACTCCATCCAGACCTGCGAAGATGAGACCGTGGCTTCCTTGCCGGGAGGGCCGACCCAGGTCCGGACGTGCGCCACCAGACTGCAGCAATACGCCAAGGAACACAACCTGACTTGCGTCATGGTCGGGCACACGGTGAAGACGGGGGGTATCGCCGGCCCCAGGCTTCTGGAGCATCTTGTTGACACGGTCCTCTACTTCGAGGGCGATTCAAACCATCTGTACAGGCTCGTGCGCGCCCAGAAGAACCGGTTCGGCCCGACCAATGAGATAGCCGTCTTCCAGATGGAGGACCGGGGCATCGTCGAGATACCCAACCCCTCTGAGATCTTTCTTTCCGAGCGCACGGCCGGCAATACCGGTTCCTGCGTGGGCGTGTGCCTCAAGGGGAACCAGGCCATGTGCCTGGAAGTGCAGGCGCTTGTGGCGACTTGCGTCTACGGCATGCCCAGGCGGGTAACCGCCGAGATTGAGAACCAGCGTGTTTCCTTGATAATGGCGGTCCTCTCCAAGAGACTGGAGGCGGGGCTTGAGAACAGGGACGCCTACGTGAAGGTGGCCGGAGGGATACGCATAGACGAGCCGGGCATCGACCTCTCAGTGGGGGTGGCCCTCATGTCCTCATTCTACGACCGCCCGGTAAAGCCGGGACTGGCCTGCTTCGGAGAGATCGGTCTCTCAGGTGAGGTGCGCATGGTCTCGAGGATGGAGGACCGGGTCAAGGAAGCCCAACGTGTAGGCTTCAAGGAGATCCTGGTGCCGGCAGCTTTCTTTAGGAGGAATAAGTCTCAGCCAAATCTGAAGGGCGTCTCGACGGTCGAGGAAGCCGTTCGAAACGCCCTTCAGGAAACCGGTTCATGAGTCCTCTGGTATCTGAGAACCGCGAGTCTATGAGAAGTTATACATGCCCAAACACGCCACTCGCTCTTTCTCTTTAAGGAGTATGTCGTGCAGGTTCAAGTTGAGAATGTTGCAGAGGGCTGCTAAATAGAACAGGTTGCGGCCAATCTCGTCTTCCAGCACCTCGGTGCAGTGCTCGCAGAGCTTGCCCTTGAGGTGGGTGCTCATGTGGGTCTTTAGGTTCTCTAGCGAGTCAAGGTCAGGAGGAATCTTCTGCTTCCCGGCATCTACTTCGACGCACCCGCAGCTCGTCACTGCTTTGGCTACCGCGCGGTTGACCCTGCCGTTTGCTTCGGTGAGTTTGGTCATCACATCAAGGATGCTTCTGTGCCTAACAAGGTAGCTCCCTACCGTCTCCTGAAAGCCGTCACAGAGAACATCTTTCACTATCGCTTCACCTCGCAGAAGGGCACTGGAGAAAGACTGGTGGACGTGGGGGGATTCGAACCCCCGACCTTTCGGATGCGAACCGAATGCTCTCCCTCTGAGCCACACGCCCATCCATGAATGCAAAATCAATTCTACTGTAGCGGTTGTCGCGAGTCAAGAAAGCCGTTCTTAAGTGCGAGTTTTAGTTCTGAGCTTCCTGTGCCAGAACGTCTTCGAGGATTGTGATGGTTTCTTCCCGGTCCCAGTTCTTGGCGAGAATGAGTTCTGAAATGAGAATCTCTTTGGCACTGTCAAGCATCTTGCGTTCGCCGGTGGAGAGGCCTTTTTCTCTTTCCCTGGCCGCGAGATTGCGCACGACATCGGCTACCTCGTAAATGTCGCCGCTCTTGATTTTCTCGAGGTTGGAGCGGTAGCGACGGTTCCAGTTGGTCGACATTGCGGTGCATTCCTGCTTGAGAACGTTTATGACCTTATCGACTTCCTCGGAGGATATGACGTCCCTAAGGCCTATGCCCTCGGTGTTGTCAACAGGGATCATGACCTTCATGTCTCCGATGGGAAGCCTGAGCACATAGTAGCGGTGGTGCTTGCCGAGGATTTCCCTCTCCTCAACGCCCTCTATCGTCCCGGCGCCGTGCATCGGATATACGACGCGGTCACCGACCTTAAACATCCGCATACCTCCTATTGCGCCCTACTGCGTTATTGTACCATTAACTGGTGTTTTGCGTCAAACCATGGGCACGACCATCTCCTGGAAGGCTGTGGCAGGGATCCGCGAGGCAAGGAACTAAAACCCCTCTCCCTTCGTACTCCTTGGAGGAGACAGACGGGCTCGACTATAATAAGTCAGTCAGGTTGTAATGAAGGAGGTGCTTTTATTGGAGAAGGTCCGTCGCTATTTTGCGATGGCCGGTGCGCTTCTGGGAGGGATAGGCGCCTACTACCTTAGGCATCCGCTGGCGAGTCTCCTGCAAAAACAGTTCACGCCGTTGGTGTCCGTGGGGTTCATTGTGTTCGCGGCCGCCGTGTTCGCGGTGATCCTGTTTTTTGCCGGGGCGCCTTTATCCAAAGCAGTCGTCGGAGGAGTGGATTGGCTGGCGAAGGCGGTTGTAGGCGCTTCGCTGCAGGAGATCGTCGTGAGCGCGGGGGGGCTTATTGTCGGCCTCATAATTGCTAATTTGTTGACCCCGTCTCTCGACCCGATCCCCATAGTCGGACCGTTCCTGCCCGCCGTTGCCATGGTCATTCTGGGCTACATCGGCATAGCCGTGGCCCGGAGCAAGAAAGACGACATCATCTCCCTGAGTCCCGGTCGCCTCATGCAGGCGGTGAAGGGAGGTCGCGGCACACGGCCCGCCGATCGAAAGGGCGAGCTGCCCTTTGGCCAGGCGGCGCCCAAGCTCTTGGACACCAGCACGATCATTGATGGGCGGATAGTGGACATCTGCCGGTCCGGTTTCATCGAAGGCAAGCTCATCATCCCAAATTTCGTCCTGGACGAGCTCAGGCGGATAGCCGACTCGGCCGACAATCTGAAACGCAACAAAGGCAGGAGAGGGCTGGACACCCTGAATACGCTGCAACGGGATGTCCCCCTCGAGGTGCTCACATGGGATTGGCCTGCCGGCCCCAATGATGATGTGGACGCTCTCCTCTTGAAGATGGGCAAAGCCACGGGAGCCGAGGTCATTACCACCGACTACAACCTCGCCAAGATCGCCGAACTCCAACAAGTGGGCGTCCTGAACGTGAACCGGCTTGCCAACGCCCTGAAGCTCATGGTGGCTCCCGGAGAAGAGCTGACCGTAGAGATCCACCGGGAAGGGAAGCAGCCGGGACAGGGCGTCGGCTATCTCGATGACGGCACCATGGTTGTCGTCGAGCAGGCCAAGAGGCACTTGAACGAAGAGCTTACCGTGGTTGTCACCAACGTCCACACGTCGCCGGCCGGACGCATGGTGTTCGCGCGGCCTAAGTATCTCGATAGGGCTGAGTAGAATTGGACCGCTCGGTGTGGGTGATCGTCGCCGCCGCCGGACAAGGCTTACGGGCGGCACAAGAGGTGCCAAAGCAATTCCTGCCATTGGGTGATTCCACGGTGATCGAGACCGTGGTATCGCGGTTGGCGCGTCTCCGGGAAGTGGCGGGGATAGTGGTAGCCTTGCCTCCTTCCGGGATCCCTGACGGTGCAGGCCTTACTCGAGGAGACATTGAGGCTTTGGGCGGCAGCATACCCGTCCTCTGCGTGGAGGGCGGATCTGCCCGGCAAGACTCGGTGAGGAACGCCCTGGCCTCGGTCCCCCCTGAGGCGAGGTGGGTCGCGGTTCATGACGCGGCCCGGCCGTTCTTCTCGGAGAACCTTTTCCGGAGGGTGTTGGAGGCATGCGTGGCGAGCGGCGCGGCAGTACCCGGGGTGGCTCCGCCCGACACCATCAAATGGGTGGAACGTCCCCCACAAGAGTCACCCCGAGAGTGGTTGGGCGTCCACGCCACTCTCGACAGGGAGGTCCTTGTGGCGGTCCAGACGCCGCAGATATTTGCCAGGGACCTATTGGCGGCAGCGCACGACCGCGCACGGGACGAGGGCTTCCACGGGACCGATGACAGCCAACTCGTTGAAAGGCTCGGTGTGAACGTGGTCGTAGTACCGGGTGAGCCGGGCAACAAGAAGCTCACTTACTCAGCGGACTTTTCCGAGGCTCGCTCCGGAACCGGGCGGGTTACGGTGACAGGGCTGGGGTTTGATGTGCATCCCTTTCAGGAAGGCCGGCCTTGCGTTATCGGTGGGGTACGGGTTCCTCACTCAAGGGGTCTCGCCGGTCACTCTGACGCCGATGTCCTGATCCACGCCGTCATGGACGCGTTGCTTGGGGCCATGGGAGCGGGAGACATAGGCAAGTGGTTTCCCGAGACCCCCGAAAACAAGGATGCGCGGAGCGCCGACCTCTTGAGGTCTATGTGGCTAAAGCTCCGCGACAGGGCGTCCATCCTTCACCTGGATACCGTAGTAATCGCCCAGGCGCCGAGGATCGCTCCTTACGCCGGTGCCATGAGGGAAACAATTGCGAGGGCGCTGCAGATACAGCCTGAGCAGGTGTCCATTAAGGCGACGACCACGGAGGGGATGGGGTTTACCGGCCGGGAGGAAGGGATCGCTGCGTTTTGCTCGGCCACAGTCTCCAGAGATATCTCCGGAGGTATGGGAGGGACAAGCGATGTCTAGGGAGAGCGCAAAGAAGGCGGAGCTAAAGGTCAAGGTCTTGTATTACCCCTTCATGGGCACGGGCATCAACACCGAGAGGCTCATTCTCCTTGCCCGCCTCTGTTATTCGCCGATGGGAATCGGGCGCATGGGTGAGCTCCTTACGGGGGACAAACCATCGGACGAGAAGGCCGGCGAGTTTGTGAGGGGCCTTATCGAGATGGGGCACATGGGCGCTTTGGAACACTGGTACACCACATTCGCGGTCGAGGGATACTCCCGCATCTCAAGCCAGCAGAATGACCGGCACAGGCTCATCAAGATGTTCAAAGAGCACGGCGTCGTATACATGAACGACCCGGAGCAGGGTTCGCCCGATACCTCTCAGCTTCAGCAGTCCCAGCGATACGTGAAAGAGGACAACTTCAGGTACATAACGCCCCCCAGTTTCGCGCGACAACCTGAGTTCCTTGAGAAGTTCGAGAGGCTGCAGGAGGAGGTTTTGAACCTACAGCGTGAGGGCCTGGCCCTTGGACTCCCCGCAGAGGACGTTAGATTTGCACTGACCAACGCCACTGAGACCAGGTTCGTGATCACCACCAACGCCCGTCAATTGAGGCACATGTTCAACCTGAGGTGCTGCACACGGGCCCAGTGGGAGATCCGCCGCATGTTTACGGAACTACTCCACGAATACAAGCGGATCGCGCCAAATATCTTCTACCGTGCAGGGGCTTCATGCGATGATTTGGGGTATTGCCCCGAGGGCAAGATGAGCTGTGGCAGGGCGCCGACGCTTGAGGCACTTCAGGAGGCCTACAAGGAGCGGCGAAGACAGTCCTGAAGGCAACTCGCCTCATCTCGAGCTGAAGCAAGGTGACGGAAGACGTGAGACAGTCACGAGGTTCCGACTATATCGAGATACACGGCAGGCAGCCGGTTAGCGAAGCCTTGTCAAACGGGTGGCCTGTCCGCGAGTTGGTGGTAAGGCAAGGGTCCAAAGATGCCTCCTTGACCGAGATGATCTCCAGGGCCGCATCTCTGGGGGTAAAGGCCACTTTGATGGAAGCCCCCGGCTTCGACCGCAGATTCCCAAGGCAGAGCCAAGGCGTTGTGGCCGTCGTGAGAGACGTCCAGACCATGAATCTAGACGACGTGAAGAGGGACATCCCTCCGGGACAAGTCCCGTTGTTCGTGGCTTTGGACGGCATAGAGGACCCCCACAACCTGGGCGCGATCACCAGGACTTGCCTCGCCATGGGCGTGCACGCGGTTGTGGTCCCGAAGCGGAGGAGCGCAAGTCTCGGCGAGGGAGCTGCCAAGTCATCGGCCGGGGCTATCTTCAGGCAGCCTATCTGCCAAGTCTCAAACATCCATTACTTCATTGAGTGGGCGAAGCGCGAGGGCCTGTGGGTCTACGGACTGGACGCCGGAGCTACGTCAGACATCTGGAACACCGACTTGACCGGACCAGTGGCGCTGATCATAGGCGGCGAGGACAGGGGTCTCGCTCGACTGACGCGGGAAAAATGTGACTTTCTTGTGAAAATACCGATGTCGGGGCGCATCGGCAGTCTAAACGCCAGCGTGGCCTGCGGAATGGCCCTTGCCGAGTGCCAGAGGCAGCGACAGCAAAAGACCAGCAACAGGCTATAATCGTCCTCTATTGCGTTCATGAAGTTTACAAAAGTATAATGGGTTTGTCCCGGCTGTCCACGTTCCGGCAGTCGCGGGGACCTTGAGCGGGTATAGAGAAAGCTCCAGGGGACCGGGGGAGGGGTGCTTTTTGGCTATCGGCCCGCAGAGGGATCTGTACGCTGCGTTTGAGGCTCTGCAAGATGAGGAAGTTGTCGAAGTAGCGCGCGCGGGTTCAGTCTTGGCTCAGGAATACCTTATCAACAAGTTCAGGAGCTTCGTTCGGGCGAAGGCAAGGTCGTACTTCCTGATAGGCGCTGATAGGGAAGATATTATTCAAGAAGGTATGATAGGGCTTTATAAGGCCATTCGGGATTTCCGGAGCGACAAGTTGGCCTCGTTCAAGGCCTTTGCCGAGCTCTGCATAACGAGACAGATCATCACGGCAATCAAGACGGCAACCAGACAGAAGCACATTCCTTTGAACTCGTACGTTTCGCTGAACAGGCCCATCTATGACGAAGATTCTGATAGGACTCTCTTGGACATCATGCCGGGAACGCAAGTTCTAGACCCGGAAGAACTGGTTATCAATACTGAAGAAGTCGGCTCCATGGAGATGAAGATCACAGAGATCCTCAGCGACCTTGAATGGCAAGTTCTGAACTCATATTTGGATGGCAAATCATATCTTGAAATTGCCGAGGATCTGGACAGGCACGTCAAGTCGATTGACAATGCCCTGCAGAGGGTCAAGCGGAAACTCGAGCGGTATCTCGACTCAAAGAACGGGTCCAGGGCCGCCGCAGAGAACGTGCTGATGAGGTAAGAAGAAGCGAGTCACAGGAGCTTACGAAGCCCGGCATCTCCCTGGTGCCGGGCTTTTTCGGTGTGTTGACACTCCCGCCTTAAGGCGGTAGCATGATGTTTGTCGCCGACAACGCAACACGGGCCAGCGTAGCTCAACGGCAGAGCAACTGATTTGTAATCAGTAGGTTGGGGGTTCGATTCCCTTCGCTGGCTCCATTTATTTGCCTCCCTCTTCTTGGGAACACTTGCACCGAGGGCTTCATGACTGGGAGGCGAGTGTTCATGTTGAACCGGCTCTTGTACGCGATCGGCAATCCGGCCACCGATGAGGTTCTGAAACTGCTCCTTACTGAGGACTACCCCAACAACCCGTTCGAAGTGGTGACTGTTGCGGAGAAGCTGGGTCTTCGGGCCATTGTGGAATCAGGGATGCGGGCGCAGCTGGGAATGCCTCTTCAGCGGCCCTTTGGTAGCCCCAACGTGTTGTCTCCCTGGCACAAGATACTGCTTAACCCAAGGCAGCTCTATCACTTGCCGACCGCGAACCTGAAAGAAATCGACACCGAGACCGTAATCGGACCTATGGCGAAGAAGCCATTGCGCCTCCAAATCCCCATAATGATAACCGGGATGTCCTATGGAGGCTCCCTCAGCCTGAAACTCAAGATGGCCCTGGCCAAGGGTTCGGCAATGGCCGGGACTTCCACGAATACCGGCGAGTCAGGGCTTGCGCCGGAAACCCGGCAACTTGCCAAGTATGTGGTCGGGCAGTACAACCGCGGGCACTTCCTGAGTGGCGCCGAGGCTCTGGGGCAACTTGACGCGATTGAGGTCCAGTGCGGCCAGGGAGCATTTGGCGGCGGGGTGGAGTCCACCATGCTCTCGGCGGGAATTGACGACCACCTCCGCAAGACGATGGGCCTCAAAGAAGGCGAGGACGCCGTCATACACTCCCGTCACCAGGGGAAAGACACTCCCGACGCCATCGTGAAACTCGTGAACGACCTGAAGTCACAGTACGATGTCCCCGTGGGAGTCAAGATCGCCGCCTCGGATTTCATCGAGATGGACCTTGAGGTGATAGGGCGCACCCAAGCCGACTTCATTGTCATCGATGGGTCGGAGGGAGGCACCGCGGTCGCGCCGCCCACTCTGGAAGACGATGTGGGCTTGCCTACGCTCTATGGACTCGTGCGTGCGGTCGACTGGCTGAATTCCAAGGGGATCCGGGATCGCCTGAGCGTGATCGCGGCCGGAGGCCTGAAGACTCCTGGAGACTTCCTAAAGGCTATGGCTTTGGGAGCCGACGCGGTCTACATCGGCTCCATAGCGGTCTTCGCTGCCATCCACACTCAGGTCGCGGAAGCCGTGCCCAAGGCTGCGCCGGCCCAGATGGCTCTCTACACCGGCAGATACGCGGACAAACTGGATGTGGAGAAAGCGGCCGCCGCCCTGGCCAACTTCCTCAAGTCGTGCGTGGCCGAGATGAAACTTGCCGTTCAGGCAATCGGGCGGCAGGCCACAAAAGAGCTTACCCGCGATGACCTCGTCACTGTCGACAAGGACCTTGCTGAGTTCGCGAAGATCAGGTACGCCGGCAGTCGTAGGGAATAAGGGCGGGAAGGCGTGCTTCTTGCCCCGGCCACTTGCTTGCCGGCCTTAGTCCTTAGATCCTCCAGCCTTTCTCTGGCCTCGGCGGACTGAGACACAAACCCTATACCATTTATGCCTCTATCGTGGCCGTTTCACCCTCAATGCGAACTCTGGTGCCGTAGGGTTCCGAGAGGTCCCGCACTCTCTCAAGGATCCGCCGGGCTATGTCCTTCCGGGCCAGAGTGGGGCGGCCGCGCTGGGACCTGGGGCTATCCCAACCCAAGTACAACGGATAGAGAGTCGCTCGAACGAACTTGCCGCCTTCATACTCCAGCGATCCCAAGACGCTCTCCCAGTAGGCTACATCCGCCGGGAAGCCCCTGGTATCGTTCTTGCTCCTCGCGTCGTACATGTCGGCGGGGGTGGCATCCAGCCCGAGGCCGGCCCTGTCGTAGATGTCCTGAGGGTGCTTCCGTACCAGGTCGTTCTGGAACACGAAGTTGCCCAGGCTGTAGAACATGGGCTTCCCTTTGTAGACCTCTATGCCGCGCAGGACATGGGGACCGTGACCAATGAAGCCGTCGGCGCCCGCGTCGATGCAGGCACGGGCGAACGTCTCGATGAACTCGGCAGGGATGTCTCTGTTCAGCCGGCCCTCATGGGCGTGCAGCGAGAAGAACACCCAGTCGGCTTGCCGTCTTGCGTCTCTGATCCACTTCGTTATCTCAGACACGTCTCTTTCGTTGGGTTCGGTGCGTACGCCCGGACTCGCGGACAGGACGAACCGGAGCCCGCCGAGGACCAGCTCCCCTTCCTTCTCCTCGAGGTACCCTGCTTTCTTGGCCAAAGCCTTCTGGGCGGAGAGTCCCAAGGACCCCTCCAGACCTCTCAGGAACTCCATCTGAGATTCGGTGACGCCGTAGTAAGTGGTGTACCTGAGGGGTGAGAGACCGGGGCGCCCCTGGAAGTCGGGCCTCTGATGGCCCGCCCTTCCCCAAGGGGCAAAGGTAGAACTCGCGGAGAGAAGGGCCACTCGCCCTCTAGGGGTCTCAAGGTAAGCGGGAGACCTGGCTTCTCCCAGGTTCTCACCGACTCCCGCGTGGCAAATGCCGGCGTTGTCCAGGACTTGGCTTGTGATCCTGAGTCCCTCGTAAGAGTAATCAAGGGAGTGGTTATTGGCCCTTGAGACCATCTGGAAACCGGCCCATTTGAACTCCTCTACCAGGGCGCTTGCCGCACCCGCGTACGTGCCTCCGCTGTCGGCGGCCGGTATGCCTTTCCAGTCGTTAAGAAGGATCTCCAGATTCGTGAACCCCGCCGTATGGTTGCGGATTATGTCGAATACGGCACGGAAATCCTCATTCTCATAGGGAGAGATAGGACTTGACAGAAACGAGTCCCCTGTCACCGCAAGCATGAACTTGTTCCCATAGTCTCTAGCCAAACCGATCACCTCGTGTTAGTCCTTCGCTCTAGCGTTTCCGACTCCTGCCCCGTTGCGTCACGACCAAGGGCCGGGGAAGCCTGTCAAGAACGGCGGTCAACTGGTATAATCGAGGATAGGTATGCCCACCTCACAGCATCCATTGGGGGAGTTGATTGCGCTGACGGTATTGGCAGAGAAATTCCGAGAGGTCCTCATGTCGGTCCTTCCAGTGGTCGTGATCGTGCTAATCCTCAGTGTAACCGTAGTCCCCCTCGAAACAGCCATACTCATCCGTTTTCTCACCGGCAGCGTGTTCATAATCATCGGGCTTTCCATCTTCCTCTTCGGCGCCGAGATCGGCATTGCCGCCATCGGCACGCACATGGGTTCGGCAATCACCCAGAGCAACAAGCTATGGATTGTGGGAGCAGCCGGACTGGGCCTTGGTTTCCTGATAAGCATCTGCGAACCCGACCTCCATATATTAGCGGACCAGGTCGACAAGGTCACATCGGGAGCCCTCTCCAAAGCGTCCCTTGTCGTGGCAGTCTCAATCGGAATAGCGCTCATGCTGGCCGTCGGCTTTCTGAGGATTATCCGTAACGTGAAACTCCGGGTAGTGTTCTTTGGCTCCTACCTGGTGATCTTCGCCCTGGCCCTCTATTCTTCGCCCGAATTCGTAGCCATCGCTTTCGACTCGTCGGGCGCGACTACGGGGGCCATGACAGTCCCCTTCATGCTTGCACTGGGTCTGGGCGTGTCGTCGCTCAAGGGCAGGGCTTCAGAAGAGGACAGTTTCGGGTTGGTCGGAATCGCTTCGGCCGGAGCGATTATGCCCGTTCTCGTCATGAGCGTCCTGTCCCCGTCTGCGCGGATGACAGGCTCTTTGCCGCCGGAGGCCGTCGCGTCCGGTTCAATCCTTGCCCCATTCGCCGAAGCCCTACCTGCCGCCATGAGGGACATCGGCATCTCGCTTCTCCCTCTCGCGCTTCTCTTCTGGTTCTTCCAGATAAGGTACCTGAAGCTCTCTAGGCGGCCCCTTTCCAGGATCGTCAAAGGGCTCTTCTACACGTTCTTGGGTCTCACGCTTTTCCTTTCGGGAGTGCACGCCGGGTTCATGGACGTGGGGAGCATAGTCGGATACACCCTTGCGTCCTTCGAGGGCAAATGGGTTGTGGTCCTAGCCGGGTTTCTCTTCGGCTTGGGGGTAATCCTGGCCGAACCTGCAGTACACGTGCTGGTCCGTCAGATCGAGGATGTCACAAGCGGGTATTTGACGGGAAAGGTGATCCTTCCGGCTCTCTCCCTGGGAGTAGGCCTTTCGGTGGGGCTCTCGGCCCTCCGTATAGTGGTTCCGGGCATTCAGCTGTGGCACTACCTGCTTCCCGGTTGGGCCATAGCGCTTGGATTGAGCTTCTACGTCCCGGACCTATTTGTCGGGATGGCTTTCGACTCGGGAGGCGTTGCGTCAGGCCCCATGACGGCCACGTTTATCCTGGCTTTTGCCCAAGGGGCCGCCGAAGCGATCGAAGGGGCCAATGTCCTCGCCGAGGGCTTCGGAGTTATTGCCATGGTGGCCCTTACGCCTATAATTGCGTTGCAGGTGTTGGGACTAATGTACAAGAAGAAGTCGGAAAAGGAGGCGGAGTCCGTTGGCGCCACATGCCGAGAAGAAGTATGAGCTCATATGCGTGGTCGTGCCCTTCGGCGTAGGCAGTAAGGTGCTACGGGCTGCCAAGGACCACGGGGTGACCGGGGGGACGGTTCTCTTGGGCAGAGGGACGGTCAAGAGCCCCCTGCTTGACCTCTTGGGCTTGACCGATGTCAGGAAAGAGATCGTGCTCATGATAGCCGAGTCCGGCGTAGCCGAAGAAGCCCTCCGAGGGCTTGACCGGCAGTTCAGCTTCGCCAAACCGCACCACGGGATCGCCTTCTCAACTGACGTCATCGGGCTCTTTGGGATGCGGGACTGCCCGACCTACAAGTCGCACGGGAGCACAGGTGGTGAGGACATGTATAAGGGGATTTTCGTGGTCGTGGATAGGGGAAAGGCCCAGGAAGTCATAGACGCTGCCTCGGCCGCGGGCTCGAGAGGCGCGACGGTGATCAACGCCAGGCATTCACGAACAGAAAGTTTTGTTTTCCATGCCCGTCGAGCCCGAGAAAGAAATCGTAATGATCTTGGGCCAGGAGTCCCTCATCGAACCAATAACCGCCGCCATCAGGGGAGCCCTCAAGATCGACGAGCCCGGCATGGGCATAATGTTCATCCTCGACCTAAACAAGACCTTCGGGCTTCTCTAGTTCCGCCCATGTCGCAAGGTTCACGGCCTTCTTTGTGGAATTCCTCTCCGGAGTCAGAGAGAAAGGGTGGTCTTCTTTGTTCAAAGACTTGGCTCAAACCTGGAACCTTGAGGTTTTCTTTCCCGGCGGGAGCCGCTCGGAAGCTTTCGCCAGGTACCTGGACCATCTTGAGACGGACGTGAAAGCGTTCGTGGACGAAGTCGCCGCAGGAGAACCGGAGGGCCTCTCCGGATGGGTGGACCGCCTGAACGCGGTCCAGAGTCTCACGAAAAGGCTGCGTCAAGCCGGCGCCTTCGTGTCGTGTCTTGATGCCCAAGACGTGACCGACAGGTACAGCAGGGTTGTCGGCGGAAGGGTCAGGCAGATCCAGGCCTCTTTTGCCTCGGCCATGACGATGATTGACCGCCAGATACTGGACATCCCCGAGGACCGGTGGCAGACGCTTGTCTCTTCGGACGCATTGAAGCCCCTCGCATTCAACCTGACCGAAAGACGGACCAGGGCAAAGGACAAGCTGCCGGTCGAACAGGAGATCCTGGTGAACGAGCTGTCGGTAGACGGGTATCAGGGATGGTCAGACCTCTATGACTTGGTGACGGGCCGTATGTCCCTCACCATCAAGGAAGACGGAACGGAAGTCAAGTTGTCTCCCGGGCAAGCGGCCAACCGTATGTCAGGCCCCGACCCGGAGGTCCGCAAGCACGTGATGGAGCGGTGGGAAGAAGCGTGGGCAAAGGAAGCCGAGTTCTGCGCTTTGGCCCTTAACAAGCTGGCCGGGTATCGCCTGGCCCTGTATCGTCGCCGGGGATGGGATTCGGTCCTCCGCGAGCCCCTGGAGATGAACCGCATGTCCAGGGCGACTCTGGACGCCATGTGGGATACCATCGACAGGAACAAAGACCGGCTGGTCACCTACATGAACCGGAAGAAGCAGGTCCTGGGGCTTAAGGAACTGGGATGGCAGGACTTGGGAGCCCCGGTTGGTAAGTCGGAAAGCAAGATGACCTACGATGAGGCCGCCACGTTCATCGTCGAGCAGTTCGGCACCGTGAGCGACAAGATGGCCGATCTGGCCGCGATGGCCTTCAGAAACCGGTGGATTGAGGCCGAGGACAGGCCCGGAAAGCGGATGGGCGGGTTCTGCACCAGCTTCCCCGAGTCCAGAGAGTCAAGGATATTCGTCACCTTCTCAGGCACTCTGGGCAATGTCGCCACCGTGGCCCACGAACTGGGTCACGCGTTCCACCAGTCGGTGATGAATGACCTGCCCCCCATGACTCAGCAGTACGCCATGAACGTCGCGGAGACGGCCTCGACGTTTTCCGAAATGGTTGTCGCCGACGCGGCGGTGAGGAGAGCCAAGAACGACGACGAAAGGCTGCTCCTCGTGGACGACAAGCTGCAGCGGGCAGTGGCGCTCCTCATGAACATACAGTCCAGGTTCCTGTTTGAGACTCGCTTCTATGAGGAGAGACGGAAGGGCACGGTGAGCGTCCAGCGCCTTAACGAGATCATGGTGGGAGCGCAGAAGGATGCGTTCGCCGGGGCCCTGGACCTCTATCACCCCCAATTCTGGGCGTCCAAACTCCACTTCTACAACACCCGGGTGCCGTTCTACAACTTCCCGTACACCTTCGGTTTCCTGTTCAGCGCGGGAGTGTACTCGTGGGCTAAGGAAGCGGGCAAGGAGTTCGAGGACCGGTACATCGGGCTCCTCAGGGATACCGGGCGGATGCAGGTCGAAGACTTGGCCAGGAAGCATATA
>CAZYFG010000035.1:0-1074 GCA_964646835.1 uncultured Eubacteriales bacterium
CCTTTGTGGCTAACCCTGCGAAAGGGTCCATTCACAACAGGGGAGCGGCGGTTGACGTCACCCTTGTAGATGAGGACGGGAACGAGCTCCCGATGCCCACCGGCTTCGATGACTTCAGCGAGAAAGCCGCCATCGACTACGACGGATGCACCGAAGAACAGGCCAGGAACAGGGAACTCTTGGCGGAAGTCATGGTGAGAAACGGTTTCGTTCGGATAAAGTCCGAGTGGTGGCACTTCGCGGACAGCCAGGCAGCGGACTACCCTGTGCTTGATGTGGAGTTCGAGGAGATAGAGTGATCCACTGATTATGTCCAGGATGTGATCATGTCCCGGATAGCATCCCTGAGTTCTCGTGATGCCGGCTCCCTGGTCTCCTCAGTGACCTTGATGACACGCACGCCGGGAGCGGTCCTGACCGCGTCGAGAAACTCATTTGACTCGTCTTTCAACACGCCCGCAGCCGGTTTGGGGCCTCTGAGAACGTCCAGCACGGCCGTCGTGAAGGAAGGCACCCGCAACTCGATCTTGCCGAGTTCGTCCATGACCACGATGTCCGCGTCCCGTGCGGCTCGTTCTATCGCGGGCAAACCAATCTTGAGGAACGTTTCCCGGTACATGGTGCGCCGTCCATCCGGATGGATGGCAACGAGCCGCCCCCGCTCGCGGCTGAGGAGGTCTATCATGTCGAGTGCCACGTGACCATCGCGGGTCACGACTCTCTTGACCGCGAATCCTCCGATTCCGAGCAGACCCTGCTTCCTTCGACCGGGATTTCCAGCAGAGGAACTTCCCCCGTGGGAGTCCCCCAGGCAGGAGTTCAGCACACTGGAGAGCGCTCTGAACAGTATGGTAGTCTTTCCGACACCTTTGGGACCCTGCATAAAAACGCCGGGCAATGTCGAACCGCTCCTCCCGACCACAACCACGGTCATGTGCCAGCCTGCGACACTTCGCCACGGCGTCGCTTAATCCTGCGCGAGCAGATCGCCCGCAAGCCCTGCAAATCCTGCTATCTCCTCGGCACTCTTGTCCAGGTAGTAGAGGGGATCGCCCGAGTGGGCGTCCACGCACC
>CAZYFG010000035.1:1084-2757 GCA_964646835.1 uncultured Eubacteriales bacterium
CCTCTGCCCGTCCACATCCAGGACCGCAACCCAGATCGGCCGGTAGACGAGTTCAACCTTTTCCTCCGTACAGGTAGGCACCCTTCTCATCTTGTGGACGAAGTAGTCCGTCTCGTGTCTTCGTGCCTTTTCCTGCACCTCGGACCACTGGAAACGAAGCGGCAACAGGAGGCTTTCCTGAACGTCGCCCACCGTGGTTCTCACCGCTCCGGCGATAAGCGACACGAAACCGCTGAAAGCGTCGGCACCGGCTCCAATCATACCTCGCCGGGGAGGGAGGAGCACCCGTTTCACCTCGCATCGAAATACGGCGGCCCAGAAGGGCGAGTAGACGAGCTTGCACCTATCCGAACCACCGCCATCGCTGCCATTCCTTCTGCCCCTCAGTTCGGCGCTCCTACGGGCTACCTCGAGGGCTGCCTTCTCTGCAACCATCGCCGGGACAACGCTAACCTCCATCAGACTGGCCTCCTTATGGAAGGAAGCCGCCATGCCTTCTCCTTCGCGGAAAAGCGCCATGACGGCTTCCTAATCACACGTACCTTACGGACGGTAGAAGTCGTCTAGGGTCTCAGGCGCGTGGGGTTTCGTCGCGAGACTCACCATGACAGTAACAATGGCGGAAACCGCGACTCCCAGTATGGACGGCCAGAGGCCTCCCGGGAACGTGCTGAAGGACTGGAACCGGGCCCAGCTCAACCCGTACCAGAAGAGGCAGCTGGCCGCTCCCGAGATCATGCCCGCCACTGCTCCGGCGCCGGTTGCTCTAGGCCACCAACAGGTGAAGATAATCGGGAACGTAAAGGCCGACGCGCCAACAGAGAAGGAGAATGCAACCATCCACTGCACCGCTGTGATCGGTCTTACGGCGAAGGCAAAACCTAAAACACCCAGTACGACCGTAACCCAACGGGCGATTTTCATCTCCTGTTCGGGCGTCATGTTCGGGTTCATGAACCGGTTGTAAATGTCGCGAGTGACGGCCGACGAACCGAGGAGCAGCACGGAGTCAACCGTTGACATAACCGCGGCGATGATTGCCGATAGCAGGATCCCAGTCAGCGCCGGGTGCATATAGGTCGCTGCCAGGAGCGGAGTGGTGAGGTCCCTGTCTTTCAAATCCGGGAGCAACACCCTTCCGGTCGGCCCGAGGATACCTACGGACAAGAAGATGAACGACTGGAAGATCACCGCCCAGAGCAGCGCCTGCCTGAGGATCTTGACGTTCCTGGCGGCCAGGAACCGGAAGACCGCGTGGGGAGCTCCGCCGATCTGTAGGAAGGACCAGCTCACCACGTTGCCGAAGACCCACATCCCCGTGACCAGTCCGGAGAGCTTGATGAGGTCAGGGTTAATCGCCTTCAGCGACTCGTGCATAGCGGCGAAGCCGCCGGCCTGACGCAGAACGGTTGGCATAAGGAACAGAAAACCGCCTATCATCACAAATCCCTGAATGAGGTCGGTGTAGGCGTCGCCATACATACCCGCGGCTCCGGTGTAGACGATGGTGACGATGGCTGCGATGACAAGCGCAGGCACGTACTCCCATCCAATAAGCACCTGCATGATGTTGGCTGCGGCCTTAAACTGGGCCGCCAGGAGCGGTACGTAGAAGAGGACGACGAGCACTGCGTACACAAGACGGGCCGCGGGCGAATAGCGCTTTTCGAAGA
>CAZYFG010000035.1:2767-13840 GCA_964646835.1 uncultured Eubacteriales bacterium
AGGTCAGGGCGTTGATCCTCCCGGCGATCTTCCGGATGCGCTCGCCAACGGTGATAAACGTTGCCCACGGGGCTGCCGTCGAGCTGATGGATACGGGTACATAGTTGTAGCCTAAATTCGCGCCGGTGCCGACGGAACCGATAACAGTACCGGCGCTCATCTGCGTCGCGGCGTAGCTGAAGCCGGTAGTCGCCGGTCCCAGCGTCCTACCGGCCACGAAGAAGTCATCCGATGACTTGTTGCGTCTGCTCAAGTATAGACCGAGAAGAAGAGTTCCGATCATGTATAGGACTAGGACAACGGTGGTCCATACCTTGCCTTCGCCTATGATATCAGTCATCGTTTTCCCCCCTATTCGCTCGCACGACGTGGACGATGCTCCAGACGATCAGTACTCCGTAAGAAATGTAGCAGACAAGCCATACTCCCCAGTCCAACCCCATAGGCCCCGTCGGCCACTCGAAGTTGGAGGCAAGGGCGAGGAATAGGACAAAAACCGCCATCGCGATGAAACGGGACCAAGGTACTTTTACCCAGTTTCTCTCCAAGGTTCGCACCTCCGTACGAGGAATGATTGCTTGCGGCAAAGCGACCTGTCGATTGCCGGTTTCAACCCCCTTTCGGCGGGATGGGGCTGCACCGGTCCATCCCGCATCCGCCGGTTCCGCAACCCGGGCTGCACGATACGTTTTCCGCGCCTACTGCATCTCCGTGATGAGCCTCACCAACAGGGCGATGCGCTCCGGTATCGCGTCGATCACCATGTGCTCGTGGATAGCGTGGCTGCCGTCGCCGACCGCGCCGAGGCCATCGAGCGTGGGAACTCCCAGAGCAGCGGTGAAGTTGCCGTCGCTTCCCGCGCCCGTCGCCGCCTCGGTAAGCTCAAAGCCCAGTTCAGCGGCGAAGGCCTTAGCCTGCTTGAAGAGGCGCCCGATCCCCTCGGACCTCTCCATCGGGGGCCTCACCATTCCGCCGGTGACCTCTATCGAAATGCCGCTCTTGGTCGGCTTGAGACCGAAGAGGGCCGATTCCACCCTCTCCGCCTCCCGAGCGTTGGCCACCCGGACATCCACTTCTGCCGAGGCCTGGGCGGCAACAACATTGGACCTTGTCCCGCCGCTTACGACGCCCACGTTCACCGTGGTGCCCGTCCGGAAATCGGTGAGGGCGTGGAGGGTCAGGATGTGATGGGCCAGTTCGCCGATGGCGCTTACGCCCCGCTCCGGATCGGAACCCGAGTGGGCTGACACTCCCGTCACGCGGATGCTGAAGGTACCCTGACCTTTTCTTGAGGTCTTGAGGCCGCCGCCGCGGACGCTGGGCTCCAATACCAGGACGAACCTGCTTTTCTTCGCTTCGTCTTCGATGAGGGCCCTCGAGGACGTGCTTCCGATCTCCTCGTCCGAGTTGAACACCATGACGAGGCGGCGGTTCATCTTCACACCCAGTTGCTTTATGGCCCTAATGGCCTCCAGGGTGTAGAGGAATCCGGCCTTCATGTCATAGATGCCGGGACCGAATACCTTGCCGTCCTCGATCCTGAAGGGGCGCTTGGCGACCTCTCCGACGGGCCAAACGGTGTCCATATGGCAAAGGATGAGTACCTGCTCGTCTCCTTGCCCCCAAGTCAGTTTGAGGTTGTCTCCACGGTCGGTTCCGGAAAACACCTCGCAAGATGCGCCTTCCGCCTCGAAGACTCGCCGGAGAAACGCGGAGAACCGGTTGACTGCCTGCGGGTCCGTAGACGGCGATTCGTGCTCCACCAACTGCTTCGAGAACTCGAGCATCTCTGGGATGCGGCTCTTGAAGTGACTTACCAGTGCGTTGTCTCCCACCGTACAGCCTCCTAAGCCCGGACTAGATTGCCACCTTTGAGCACCGCGACGACGTTGGCCGAATCCTCGATCTTCTCGACCGGGTTCCCGTCAAACACGGCGATGTCTGCCAGTTTGCCCGGAACTAGGCTGCCCAACGAAGAATCGAGTCCGATGCAGCGAGCCGCGTTGGACGTTACTCCGACGATGGCGTCCTTGGGGGTCATGCCCGACTTAACGACTTCCTCCAGGCAGAAAGAGAGCTTGCCGTGGGGAGCGTAGGGGTTCCCGCCTGCGTCGGTGCCGATGGCGATGTCCAATTCGTGCTTGAGGGCGATCTCCATGGTCTTGGCGGCTCTCGACCTGAGGGGCATCATCCTCTTGATCCAGTCAGGATCCAGGTTGGGGAACATGTTCTCGTGGCCGGGAGTGATCACCATGAACGTCCCCCGGTCCTTCATCATCTTGGCGCCTTCCTCGTCCAGGAGGCTGCAATGGTCGACCATGTCGACGCCGCCTTGCACGACACGCCTAATGCCGTCAGCACCGTGGGCGTGGACGCCGACCCGCCTGTAGTTTGAGTGAGCCACTTCACAAGCGGCCTTAATCTCTTCCAGCTCGAGTTGGACCGCGTTCAGGTTCTGTCCGGGAGTCGCTCCGCCTCCGGTGGCCATCAGCTTGATCATGTCGGCTCCGGCCTTGATCTGTTCCCTGACGGCCTGGCGGAACTCCGCGGGGCCGTTGGCTTCGCGCGCTATTATCCAGCAGTGGCCGCCTGTGGCCGTGATCATCTTCCCTGACACGAGCATCCTGGGACCCACGAGCACTCCTGCTTCCACGTACTTCTTCATCGAGATGTCCAGATACTCAAACCCGCCGACGTCCCGGCACGTGGTTATACCGGCCAAGAGCGTGACTTTGAGGCTCTCGATGCACTCGAACGCCATCTTGTCCCGGGGGTCGTTGGCCAGTTTGAACAGACTTTCTCTACCGTTGAAGCTGAGATGGGTGTGGGTGTCTATGAGACCGGGGAGAACGGTGTAGGCCGAGTAGTCCAGGATGAGGTCAAAAGGTCCTTCGGGTTCTTTGGCCTCTACCGCTTCGATGACCTCATCCCGGAGGACGAGGTATACATTCTTCCGGACTTCGGAGCTCTTGAGCCCGTCGAAGAATTTGCCGGCCTTAATGAGTGTTCTTGCCATGGCGCATACCTCCTTACGTAGTCTTGAACATAAAGCCAGGCCGAAGGTCTGCCTCTTGCCAAAGTAACAAGCAAAACCCGTGCCACTCTTCACCATCACTGGCGTTCCTTTACGTATCATGACTCTGTGCTCCAGTTTTATTAGGAAGGTCAGTCTGAACTGTGGTGAGGAGTGTCGGGGGGAAGCCTGAATCGGGGAACAGGCAAGGACACAGACAGTCGCGGAGGCCGTAGCACTGGTTTGTGGCGTGGTATGGCGTGGTGCGGCGATGGTATAGGCGCCGATATAGGCTGCCCATTCCAGCACGACTGCCCAATTAACGACCTATTACCGACCTAGTGCAGTCCTTCGTAAGGGTAATCCGGTTCAGCTAGACAGGGGGCCGCGCAGGACTCTTAGCCCGAGATCCGTGAGCGTGGACCCTCTCCGCCCGCGAAGAGCTCGCACCAAACCTATCTCAGCAAGATACCGGAGTCGCTGCCTGATCTGCCCGGGAGTCAGCGACAACCCACTCCCGGCCAACAGCCTGGCCAGGGTCGCTCTGCCGATGCTACGGCCGGGGCTTAGCCCGATAGCCCTCAAGACGGCAACGAGCTCGTCGCGCCTTCCCGAGCTCTCGATCAAGGCCAGAGCGGCACCTACATCGTTTTCCGAATCCCACTCATTGGGCGGAGCCGGTGCGTCCCGGGCAATACGGTCATCCGACGGCATGAGCTTCCAAAGGTACGAGGCGAACTCGGTCGCGTCATCGGCCATGCTGGCCGCGTACCTCACCATCTCCTCAAGCTCCCTGACGTTCCCGGGCCAGACCCAGTTCATCATCTTGTCGATGATGGCGTCATCGACGCGAACGGGCATCTTCATGTACTTCATGATGAAGTGCTCGAGAAGAAGCGGCACGTCCTCGGGCCGTTCTCGAAGAGGAGGAATCCGGAGCGGAAAGGCGCAGAGCCTGTAGTAGAGGTCACGCCTGAAGCGCCCTTCGCGCACCGCCCCCGAGAGGTCCTGGTTGCTCGCCGCGATCACCCGCACGTTCACCGGGATAAGCGCCGACCCGCCAACCCGGGTGATCTCGCGCTCCTGGAGCACCCTAAGAAGACTCACCTGAACCGCGGGGCTCATGTCCGCGATTTCGTCCAGGAACAGCGTGCCCTTGTCAGCGAGTTCAAAGAGACCGGCCTTCCCTTCGCGCCTCGCGCCGGTGAATGCGCCGCTCTCGTACCCGAAGAGCTCGCTCTGCACCAGTTGCTCGGGGAGAGCCGCGATATTGTGGGCCACGAAGGGGCCGTTCCTCATGGGGGAGGCGTTATGGATGGCGTGGGCGAAGAGCTCCTTTCCCGTGCCCGTCTCCCCCTGTATGAAAACGTTGGTGCTGGACATGGCCAGTCGCCGGGCGCTCCGTATCGCCTTCTCAATGGCCGGGCTCCGCCCGACAATGTCTTCGAAGACATACCTGGCCGTCCGGTTCCTGTCGTACATCGCGCGAACCAATGCCCCCCGGGCATATTCGACGGCCCTGGACTCGCGGGCAGTAACGATTAGTCGTTGCCCCGTACCGCGGGATGTGGCGCGGAAAGTGACCACGTACCTCTTGCCCATGATCTCCTGGACTCGGTTCATCTCCGCAACACCTGTACGGAGGACGCGGCGCATCACGTCGTGGGGAAACCACTCGGTTAGGCTTCGTCCTAGACCGGCGCTCCTCCCTAGGCCCAGGACAGCGGCGGCCGTGGCGTTCAGGGTGTTGATACGGAGGTCCTCGTCGCACATGATGACGGCGTCATGGACACTGTCCAATATGGCCTCCAGGTCAGCCCTGGCCGCGTCAACTCGCTTGAATAGGTCCGCCTGTTCCCTGATGACACGGACAACTCCCTGGTAGTTGGACGCGTTCTCCTTGGTTATCCCATCCAGGGGAATGCCCAGGGTGAGGCCTAACTCCACGAGACTGGAAGCATCGATGGGGCGGGTTCCTACGTCGTATACGGTGGTTATGAAGCCGGGGACAATGCCGGGCAGGCCGGGAGTGACGGCGATTGTCGGACGGGGCTTCGTCACATCGGCCCCCGGCCACCACGGGATGAGGTTGAGCATGTCCAATCCGAAAGCGGCAATGAGCCGGGCCGTCTCCTTGGAGACGTCCTCCGCGTTATTCACGACCAAGACGTCGGTACCGGGCTCCAAGGTGAAGAGGGGTCCCAGTTTCGACGGGTCCAGCGTGCGTCTGGAAATCAGTATCCTAGGGTCCGAGTTGCCCAACCGGAGGACCTTCCGGCAATCCGCGCTGGATAGGAGCACTACCTTGGCGTCCCGGCAGTCGACGCTCTTCACCGCGTCGAGCGAGAAGCCCTTGACGGACACGTCACGAGGCAGAAACGCCTTGAGCTGGCGGTCGAATACTGCGTACGTTTCCTTCGACTTGGTTACGAATATGAGATCGGTCAACCTATTCACCTCGGGAGACTGGGGATGATCCTTGCTATCTACGGTCTAGTCTCGTCAGGCTGATCGTTATTCTCCTTAGGCTTTACGCTCTCACCGACATCCTCGCTCTTGCCCGCTTCTTCGTCCTCTCCAGTGCCCTCGACTTCAACGATGTCTTCGCCCTCACCTAGTTCCTCGCCCTCACCTGCATCCTCTTCCTCGCCTAGGTCTTCATCCTCATCGGCGACGCCGACCTCAGGCCCCCACGGCAGGCTGAAGGGATATCCCTTACGCACACCTTCGCGCCATACCAGGGCGGCGATTATCAGGTTGATGAGAAGCACCGCGGTTGAGACGTTCCGAATAAGAGCGACCTCCTGGGAGATCCCGGACCCCAGAATCCAAAAGGAAATGGTGAGGAAAAGCGGGTAACCCACCATGATCGTCGAGCCCATGTATGCCATGATGTCATTCTTGAGCCTGCTCCCGGACCACTGGTTTCTTACCTCAACAGCGTACACGTATCCAAACAGTACGGGCAGGATGTAGGGAAGCAGACCGCGCACGGCGTTCGGTTGCCTCACCCAGTAGAGGACCATCTCGGTGACGTTCCTGATGGCGCTCTCAAAGTAGCACCCTGTGACCACCAAAGTGATTCTATAGAGCCATTTCATTAAGAGAACCTCCCCGGTCAAGAGCTCTGGCCGCTCGGGTCACAGCCGGTCGCCTGATCGCCGGGTGAAGGGTGACAGGGTGCAACCCGTAATGACCTCTTCATGTTATCATTTGCAGACCGAGTCTCTATGCCGGGGATGTTAAGTTTTTGCGCTATCCGAGACGGAAGTTCCGGTTACCTGGCCAATCTATCCTGCTTTGCGGACCCCAACCCGAGGCGGGTCCTCAGTCTGGCCACTTCCTCTTGATTGAGATCCGATAGCCGCCGGAGCGCCCTCGAGAGGCGTCTCGCGGTCGCTGTCGGGATGGCATAGACGGAGTCACCGGGCCGCGCCTTGACTGCGAGACCGATGTCCTTCAACGAAACGCCGTCGAGTTTCGGACCGATGGTCCACTCCATTGGGACCACCCAGGGCCGCGACGGAGAATCGTCACCCCTGTACTCTGCAGGGCCCATCGCCTCCGCCAATCCAATGACTCGCCGGACCGGCGAGGTCACGTAGATGAAGAACTTATCGCCCGCTTGGACCTTCTTGGCGAGCCTCTCTTTCGCGGCCGGGAAACTCACGGTGAAAAAAGGGATCTCCACGTCCAACGACCCGTAGAACGTCGGGTATACCAGTTTGATGGAGTAAGGGTCTCCGAGGGAGTTATGGAGCAGTCCTGGGGTCTCTACGCTTCCTGGGATCTCTAGGCTCATATAACACCTCCACAAGTTGCTCTTGTGCAATTATGCGGACGGCATGAGGCGAATAGAGGCCGAGGCGCCGCTAGACCAGCTCCGCCAGGACCCTCCCAAGGATGGACCGGGCGAGTATTACCGGCGCTCCCGTAATGGATCTGACCGACTCCTTCATGGCCAAGGTATAGCCGATACAGTCCATGACGACCAGTTCGGCTCCCCAATCACGCAAGGCTGCGGAGGCCTGTTCAATCGCTGCCGGATCCCCGTAGGGTGAAGCGGCCTCGATCCTGAGCCACCCCTCGCTCGACGAATCGCCACACTTGTGGAGGTCGCCGCCTCCATCGTCCCTACACACCGACCACACCGAAGACCACCGAGCATACCCCTGCGGCTTCTGGTCTTCGTCGGGCAAGAGCACTCCCAGCCTCTTCCCCTCCGCGAGAGCCGCCACGACGTGGTACAGCACTCGCTGGGGCTTCACGAGAAGCCTTTCAGAACGGAACTCGGGAAACTCACCGGTGCAGACCAGGGCAACTACGTCGGCGCCCTCCTTCACGAGCCTGTCGATCTGGGCCTGCATCCTGGGGAGGATGTGCCGCTCGGCGATCTTCACAGGAGTCCCGTCGGCCATTCTGGTGACAAGCACGTAGTCCCCCGGGTCGGGCTTGAACTCCCGGACCTCATCGAGGGTCAGCCCGTCCAGCGCGCCCGCCTCGACTATCCTGAACGCCCCTATCTCGCGCCCTTCCCCTTCCGGAAGGCCCATGGCCATCCTCAGTTCGGGTATCAGGTCCACCCTGGGTGACTGCCCTATAGTCACCGTGCCGAGCGTTCTAGCGCGTCGGGCACCGATCGTTCCGCTCCCGTCACGTCTCATGCGCCTCTCCTCCAAGCGCCCTTCCTCAACAGCAGGTTTGCCGGTCATGGTGCACACCTCGCCTTTTCCGCACGCCACAACATGCCTGTCCTACCAAATCTTACCATCCACGCCGCCGGTGTGACAAGTCTCTTGGGGAAATTTGGGAAAGCCTGTCAAACCATGGCCAACGGACTCAACACTTAGCCCGACTTCAGCCCGACTTGCCTAGGGTCCTCAAGTGCGTCATCGGCCCGTACAAGCGCACCAGCGCGTCGAACTCGTTGCTGTCGTAGAAACTGCACTTTCCCGCCCCAAAGGCTTTGGCCACCTCAACTACAAACCGGGTGGCTTCCTCGATGTCCGTGGGGTGACTTGCGCCGGTCGCGCATCCCGGCACGACGGTGGCGGCGGTAAGGGCGACTCCCACCACCGGCGCGTCGGTAGCCGTCGAAGGCTGCAGGATGCTGTTCAGGTGGAAGACCCCGTTCCCGTAAGGGGTGATGTCCTGGGTAGTGATGGGGAACGTCACGGGTGGCCGGCCTGTCGTGATGCTCATGATGTCCAAGAGGTCCTCACTCACCCGCAGTATGTAGCCCTCTTTCACAGTGGGGGATATGGCGCAACCCCGCACGTTGATGATCCTGTTGCCCTTCGTTGTGTCGATGGAGAGAATGGCGTCCATGTCCGGGTCCACTTCATGCCTGTTCATGGTCGCCATGTCCACCGGAGCGGCCATGAACGGGACTGGGTCGTGAGGAAGGACGGGCGCGTTAGGACATACGTGGGTGCAGACAATCACGTCTCCGGGCAGAGCGTCCCCCAGGGATGCCATTCGCGCCAGCTTGAGGGCCGCGGCGACGGCCGTAACCGCGCCGTCGGCGTCCGAGACCATACCGATGGCTTCGGGTCTGGCGCCGACGCCTCCCAGCCGACCGATAATCCCCAGCGTAGGCGCATGTCCGCCCGAGGACTTCCCTTGTTGTCCGGGGATCACTATCTTCACGAAATCGGTGCGCCCTTTCTCGCCGTGGATGGTCGTGGAAGTCCCTTTGCCCACACCTGAGGCCTTCACAGCCTCGACCACGGCCGCCCCGCCCGCTCTCGGGCTGTCCAGCAAGCCTATGGCATCGAGTACCGCTCTGAAGCTCATTGCGCGTTCCTCCCTGCATCGGTGCTCCTGTCTTTGGTGCTCATGTCTCTAGTGTCCGAAGGCGTAACGGATAACATCCTTCCCCACCGTCTTTTCGACGTCAACATAGAGAGCGGAATCCTTGACACCCGCTCCCAGGATCAGCTCGGATTGCGGGACAACGACCACAGCGATTCCCTGCCCTTCCCTTACGGCCGCTGACGACACCGGGTAGCCCGAGTCCAGATCCATCGTGGCTATAAGATCCGGGAATGTGGCCAGGCGGTGCACGCCATCCCCGTCTGTCCTCTCCAAAGTGATGTACTCGTTCCAGAAGGAGAGTTCGAAAGACCCGTCCCCTGACTCCACCGTGAGAGTCCCGGTGTCAAAACCGCCGGCACTCACCAGCGTCTTCTTGGCGACTACGCCCCGTAACGCAACGCTGCCCCGGGCAGCACGGGAAGCGGCGGAGATCCGCTCGTCGGGAGACGAGGCCTCCATCATCGCCTTCCCAACCTGGATGCATCGGGCAATAGCTCCGGCCGCATTGTGCTCTCTTGCGTAGGAGACGGTCACGGGATTCCTGGCGACCGCGACCAGCCCACCGGTATGGGCGGCCGACTGGCGGACGACTCCATCCGCGAAGCTCAGGCTCCCGTGGATGAGCACCTCAAGATAGGTGCCCGCCTCGCGACTCCCGCCGACGACCGTCTGGACCGACTCATACCCCTTTATCCGGTGAAGCCCCATGGACCCCATTATCCCGGTGGGGTGTGCGCGACCGTTGCACGGGGCATCCACCACGGGCAATCCCGTTCCGGCAGCCTGAATCCACCCGTTTACGGTGGCCAACCCACCGCACTCATTGGCGATGAGGCCCGCCACTTCGCAACCGGTCTTGTCGCGGAAGAACTCGACTGCCCTCGCGTACTCGGCAGCCCCCGCATGACTCCCTTTGCCGGCGGGCGAACCGACGGCCGACACGGTCAGCAAGATAGCGTCATCCGGGAGATCATCCAGGTCAATAAGAGTGAGACCCTGCCCGTGTCTGGCCGGATCTCTGTCCGCAGCCCCGCTCACGTCCTCGACAGTGGGCTCGACAGGGCTCGCGGTCGCAGCCCTGCGGCTAGTATCCAAAGCCATCTTGCCCAGCCGAAGGCCCAGTTCAGGCGAACCTCCGCCCCCTCCTCCGTAAAGACTGCCCCCGGCCACGGCTGCCTGAAGGATTTCCTCGGTTAGAATCGTCTTTGCCACAAGAACCCCTCCCGTCTTGACAAAAAGAAAGGTTCAAAGCGACCGCTTGCTACTCCTTTCTCATAGACGAATATACCCCGGTTGATTGATCACACTCGCCCGGGCGGACATAATGTGGCTATGTAAGAAGAAGACGCGAAGAGGTGAAACACATGCGCGACTTGTCGGTATCCCATTCCGCGTGCCCTCGTGTCGCCATCGGCCAACACGAACTGCCTCCCCTTCCGTACCCGTACGATGCGCTGGAGCCGTACATCGGCAGGGAGACCGTCCGTATCCACCACGACATCCACCACAAAAGCTATGTCACGGGCCTCAATCAAGCCGAGTTGGAACTCGCGCGCCAGCGGGAAGCGGCTGCTTTCGCTCTCAACCGGTACTGGGAAGAGCAACTGGCCTTCATGGGGAGCGGCCACATCCTCCACAGCATCTACTGGACCAACATGGCGCCGCCGTCCATGCGGAAGGCCGATCCGGGCCAGTCCATGCTGGCATGGATAGACCTGTCCTTCGGATCCTTCGACGGCTTTAGAGGGCAACTCACGGCAGCAGCCGAACAAGTTCAGGGATCGGGCTGGGCTACCCTTGTGTGGAACCCTGCCTGGCAGAGGCTCGAGGTGCTTCAGGTCCGGCGCCACGAGAATCTGACCGAATGGGGCGCGATCCCCCTCTTGGTCGTGGACGTGTGGGAGCACGCGTACTATCTGGACTACCAGTCGAAGCGGGCGGAGTACGTGAAGGCTTGGTGGAACCTGGTGGACTGGAACGACGTTGAGCGAAGGATGGCTCTGGCAATGAGCTCGTGCGTCCCGCTGGTCCGGTAGCTGTTCGGTAACTGACTGGAGGAGCTTGCCGGCAGAAATCATAGGTTATCGTGGCTTGCCCACGTTATCTGGGAAGCCAACCTGCCCGGGACCCAATGCGGTTCTTACGTCTTGGTGTCAGGTTTTCCCGCGGCGAGCGCCGACACCTTGCCGACCTCGATTACCTCGACCGGCTTTCCGCCATAGCGCCCAAGGGCTCTGGCAACA
>CAZYFG010000035.1:13850-15142 GCA_964646835.1 uncultured Eubacteriales bacterium
GACCGTCTCCGGGACTCGCCTTGTCGACCATGACAGTCAATACCGGCTCACGACGACAATCGCCCTGGTCGCCCCCTGGTCGCGCTCCTAACCCTGCGCCGACCACGCTGGGCACGTCCAACGCCCGCCGGATGATCTCCCTGAGCTCCTTGGTGGGCATCATCGTCCGCCACCTCCCCTGCGCATTCGCGGCATATTTTATGTTTACTCGCGGTCAAGCGTTCCTATGAAGGTCAACCCTCATTTGAATGTTGGGACATTTTTCTGCCCGGACACCATTCAACGTTTGAGCCCCTCAATCCTGCGGAGCGCCTCCTCAGCGGAGGCCATTACGTGACGGATGATCTCAGCCGCTGGCTCCATACGAGTTACCATGGCGGAAATCTGACCCGCCATCAGCGAACCGTTTTCGACATCGCCGTCCACTGCGGCCGCCCTGAGGCGACCCGCGCCCAGAGCCTCCAGTTCCTGCACACTTGCTCCCTTGGCTTCGGCATCAAGGAATTCCCTGGCCAACTTATTGTCCAGGACCCGCACGGGATGACCGGTGGTCCTTCCCGTGACCACCGTGTCCCTATCCCTGGCTTTGATGACGGCTTCTTTGTAGTTGGGATGGACGGTGCACTCTGAGGCGCAGATGAACCTCGTCCCCATCTGAACACCTGACGCGCCCAGTGCCAGAGCGGCGACCAAGCCACGCCCGTCGAAAAAGCCTCCCGCGGCGACGACAGGGATGTTCACCGCGTCCACAATCTGAGGGACTAGAGGCATCGTGGCTATGTCGCCAATGTGTCCGCCGCACTCCATCCCCTCTGCCACAAGGCCGTCAACCCCGGACCGCTCCAGGCGTTTGGCCAGGTTCACGCTTGCGACCAGCGCAAGGACCTTCGTCCCGGCCTCCTTGAACTTGGGGATGTACTTCCCCGGGTTGCCGGCGCCGGTCGTCACGACCGGGACCTTCTCTTCGACGAGCACATCGATGACTTCCGCCGCGAACGGGGACATGAAGTAAACGTTCACGCCGAAGGGCTTGGACGTGAGGGCCCTGGCCTTTCGGACTTCGTCACGGACGACATGAGGAGGCGCGCTACCTGCCCCTATTACGCCAAGGCCCCCGGCTTCGCTTACGGCGGCCGCGAGTTCCGCCGTGGCTACCCACGCCATCCCACCTTGGATGATTGGATATTCGATACCGAGCATGTCGCATAGCTTCGTGCGGATGGCCATGGCCACTCTCCCCAGGGGTTTTCGCCCATTCTACCATCCGGTCCCGGCGCTAACAACGAGAATGT
>CAZYFG010000036.1:0-2669 GCA_964646835.1 uncultured Eubacteriales bacterium
GCTCATTCAGGCATTAGGCGCACAGGCTCCTAGCAATCCAGGAGAAGCATCGCGCGGGCGCATCCTCAAGATGAGGCTCGGCGTGAACCCGAACTCGAGCGGCCACGGAGTCCTTTATGGGTGGATGTTCTTCCTCCCTTACTCAGTGTTGTCGTCAATAGTGGCCAACGCCAGTGCGGTCTTTCCTACGCCTCCCGCTCCTGAAATCGTAATAACCCTGTGTAAATCACCCTCAAGCAGTTCGCGGATCTTCTTGATGTCTTTCTCTCTTCCGACGAAACCGCCTTCAAACTCGTAGTCGGGCACTGGGACATTGTTTGGGATCGGGGCCACGTAATCATGGTCGACCATCAGCTCCTCGGGCAATGGAATAGCCAGAGCCTCTGGCCGATCCTTCAGATCCTTAATGAATTGCAGGAAAGCGTGACCGTCGGGCCCCAGGTGAGTGGCGATGTCGCAGGTGTTTTCGATGAGGGTGTCAAGCTCAAGACTCGTAAAGTAGCGCCTCACATGGGCGATCGCGCACCGTATTGAGTACAGTTCATCCATCACGCGCTCGAAGTCTTCCTGCCGGAGCTGACAGTCGGGGAAGTATGCCTTGAAGCCACCGTAGAGTATGATCTCCTTGAGATCAGGGAAGTCTGTTGCTTCGAGGAAGTCTGACGCATCCTCAAAACCCTTCACACCTGTAGATCGCGCTTTTGCTTTCTTTAGAACACCCTCTGGCACACCCGTTTCCCATCGCGGGAGAAGAATGTTGACCTTGCGGAGGATGAACGAGCGCAGCGTCTCCTCAAAGCGCGACACGACTGTGTATCCAACATCCCGCCTGCTGAACGATGGCATCGTCAGTTCCCTCCCGGCACTGCCAACTCTGTGTCAACATTCTGCGGCACGGGACAGTGTTCCTTCAGATTTTTGCCAGCTGATGACAATTCTCGTGGCTTAGAGTAAGCGCGGGAGGACTCTACGTGAGCGTGAGCTCAGCTCGCCAGAGGCCTCGCCCGGCGGACATTCGACACTGCTAACCTGATACCCGAGCAACATGCTTTGAGATCCCCATCGCAAAGATCATCGCCCCAGCGGCGGCCTTTCGTCGGGGCAGACGAAGAGAGCGATCCCTGGCACAGAGAATCTAAGAAGGTCCTCACCGACGAAGAGGAGTGCATCTTCGAAGAGATGATTGCGGCTCATTTGCCAGTCCCTGGGATGGCACTCCTTCTTCGGTCGCAAGAACGCGGACTCTGAGCGGGTAGGGGTCGCCAACTCAACGCCTCTCTGGTGTCGACGGTGCATAGGAGGAGGGACATACCGCTTCTCCGGTGAATCTTCTCCCGAGCATTCGGGACGCGTGCCGCGACCAAACGTGACTAACGTCCTTCGATGAGCACAAGTCACAGAACAGCAAGTGCAGGGGGAGGGAATAGGCTTCCCTGAGAGGAGTGATGGACTATGGGCGCACGAGCAAATGGGCGGAATGAGGCCGGGGCCAGTGTCGAAGAGCGAGTGGACCGCGAACTGAAGCTGCTTTGGCGGCGCGATACTCCGCGCGATTACCGCAGGCAGATGCTTTTTCGAGAGGACTCTCTCAAGGCGGCCATTTACCATCACCTTAGGCGCAGGTTGACCGACAGTCTCCTTGTGGCAGAAGGAATACGAGTGTGGACTGACTTCGGACTGGACAACTATCAACGAGCTGATATAGGGGTTGTGAGGCTTGTTCCCGAGTCCACCTTTGAAGTCGAATCCATCCTGGCCATCGTTGAGTGCAAGTGCAAGGCGGCATGGGTCAGTCTGGACTATTTCCAGCAAGACGTGGACAAGGTCCGCTACCTCTCCCGTCTTGCGGCTTTCAGAAATGCGCTGTTCTACTTAGCTTCGATCTGGGAGCGCCCCGTAGAGCCAACAAACCTCTCCATGCTTTTGAAGAGGCAGCAGGAATCCTGGGGCAAGAGAGTGGCCGAACTCGTTGGTTACAAGACTTCCTATCAAGGACCGATGCGGTTTACGGTGTTATCGCACAACGGGTTGAACGCCGATCTCGAACGTTGAGTGCTCTCGGTGTGAACGAAAGCCGGTGAGATTAGTGCAAGTCATAGCAGCCATTGCCGTGTTAGGCTCGGCCTTTGTTCTCGCGGGGACAGCGCTGTGGGGGTTCTGGAAGCCGCCAAGTGCTAAGCCGGGGGCTGTCCTGTCCGGAGGGTTTCTGACACTCGGATTGGCCATACTTCTGCATATGGCTTACCCTTGGTTCACGCTCGGGTACTGGGGCAGGTTTACGGTGCTGACTTTGTCAACCTTCTCAGGTTTGTCCCAAGCCTTCTTGGCTTTCAGGGTGTCTTCACGAACCCGAAGTCCGGTTCTGCTCACCAGGTTGGACTGGGTCAGGCTCCTTGCAGCGGTTGTTCTAGGGGTAGTTGTTCCAGCGATGGCCGTGAGCGCTCCAAGGCACGACGCGGTCAGCGTCAAGTCGCCTTTCTCAACCGGTGTCTGGTATGTGGCTCAGGGCGGGGGACTGTCGCTCGTCAACCATCACGCCTCCGTTCCGGCACAACGGTACAGCCTTGACCTGGTAAGGCTCAATGAAGCAGGCCGGAGCTGCTCCGGTCCGAGGTCGTCGCTGGAGTCCTACCCGGCGTGGGGGAGCCAGGTGCAGTCTCCTGTCTCGG
>CAZYFG010000036.1:2679-4624 GCA_964646835.1 uncultured Eubacteriales bacterium
TGGTTGTCGCCGTGACCGATGGCCTGCCCGACATGCCCATAGGTCAGCGGGACGTGGAAAACCCTGCCGGCAACCATATTGTAATTGAGACCAGTGATGGAACTAGGCTTCTCCTGGCCCACCTCCGGTGCGGATCCATTGCAGTCCGCCCGGGCTCACGCGTGGCACCGGGAGAAATCCTCGCTGAAGTCGGGAACAGCGGAAATACCTCGGAACCCCACCTTCACATTCAGGCCATGAAAATCAGCGAGGGAGATGAATGGGTGGGTGTTCCCATTGAGATCGAAGGACGAGTTCTCCACAGGGGACAATTGCTGCGACCCGAGCGCTGAGCGATGGGGTAGGGATTCTACTGTAATCATGAAGCCGTCACTCTTCTACGGCTCAATGCAACGCAGGACGTATTACGGTCACCCTAAGGACGAGGGCATGTTACGATGTCAGTACGCGACAGTTACGCTGTCAAGACAAAGGAAGTGGTGAGGCGTGAGCAAGATCAAGATCGATAAGGACCTGCTTGAGGCCGCTGTTATCGGCGGTAGCTTTTACGGAGGGGGCGGAGGAGGGTCTCCCGACACAGGCCGCGAAATGGGCGCGCTTGCCCTATCGTTGGGCGATCCCTACATAGTCGAGATCGACGACCTGCCATCCGATGCGACGCTCCTGACCGTGTCCGCGGTGGGAGCGCCTGCGGGTACAGGGACCCATGCCAAGGCCTACCATTACCTGCGGGCCGTAGAGATTTTCCTCAAGTATTCCGGCATCAAGATAGACGGATTCATCACCAACGAGTGCGGAGGCCTGGCCACGGTCAACGGTTGGATCCAGTCGGTGGTCGCCGCATCATTAAAAAAAAGAGCCCATCCAACCGGAGTCATGGGTTCCATGGGCTTGCATGCGCTGCCGGACTACGTTTCCATGCAAGCCGCCGCCGGCGGAAGCCTCGAGCACGGGACATATGTCGAAACCTTTGTGACCGGTTCCATAGACAAGGCCTCAAACGTCATACGTCAGTCGGCCGTGCAGGCGGGCGGGCTGGTGGCGGTGGCCAGAAACCCGGTGAAGGCAGTGTTCGCCCGAGAACACGCGGCCGTCGGAGCCCTCCAAAAGTGCGTTTCGCTGGGCCGGGCTATGCTTGATGCTCGCGGAGGGTCTACCATGAGAATAGTGGAGAGGGCCTCCGAGGCTGCCGGGGGCAATGTAGTCTGCTCGGGTACGATCACCCGAAAGAAGCTCGAGACCCGGGGCGGTTTCGACGTGGGAGAAGTCCTGGTAGAAGGCGGGTACGAGCTCTCGTTCTGGAACGAGTACATGACCCTGGAGAAGACAGGCTCAGGCAGGCCGGCTTCCAGGCTGGCGGCTTTCCCCGACCTTATCGTGACTTTGGACCTTTCCACAGGACTGCCCGTGTCTTCGGCGGAGGTCAGGGAGGGACAGGAGATCGCGGTTGTGGCGGTCCCGCAAGAGAACCTGGTTTTGGGGGCGGGGTGTAAGGACAAGGCCTTGTATCCCATGATAGAGCAGGTTACCGGCAAGAAGATCTTCTGAACGGACTCAAGAAATAGACACAAGATAAAACAGGAAAGTCAGACGGGGTGATGTAAGTGAGCCTGAAAGCGACGTTGGAAGCGATTTCGCTGCTGGATGATGCCACGGTTGACGGCTCCAAGGTGGAAAGCGCCTTGCGGTCCGTGGGTGTCCGGGAAATCTCCGTGACGCGCGTCCAAGGAGAAAGCGGCTTTACGGATTTCGTAAAGGCCGTCATTCCGGGCAAGACCGGCAAGAGAAGCGGCGGGAGCGCTCCTACCCTGGGGGTCATCGGCAGGCTGGGGGGTATCGGGGCCCGTCCGGAGATGATAGGCCTCGTTTCGGACGGCGACGGAGCTTGTGCCGCCATCGCCGTGGCCATGAAGTTGGGATCGATGGCGACCAAGGGTGATGTGCT
>CAZYFG010000036.1:4634-14073 GCA_964646835.1 uncultured Eubacteriales bacterium
GTGCTGCCCGGCGACGTGGTGGTCACTACCCATATTTGTCCCTATGCGCCGACCGAACCTCACGACCCGGTGCCCTTTATGGGTTCTCCCGTTGATATGGCCACCATGAACGAGCTCGAGGTCGACCCCTCTATGGATGCGATCCTGTCCATAGACACCACAAAGGGCAACAGAGTGATCAACCACAGGGGGTTTGCCATATCTCCGACGGTCAAAGAGGGGTACATCCTGAGGGTCAGTGAGTCGCTGCTCGACATCATGTCGGTGACGACTGGGAGGCTTCCCGTGACGTTTCCCATCACCACTCAAGACATCACACCTTACGGCAACGGAGTGTATCACATGAACAGCATCCTGCAGCCGGCGACGGCAACCTCCGCGCCTGTGGTCGGCGTCGCGATAACCGCCGAGACTCCGGTGCCCGGATGCGCCACCGGCGCCACCCATGCCATCGATGTTGAGGGAGCAGTAAGGTTTGTCATCGAGGTGGCCAAATCGTTTGGAGCCGGGAAGTGCGATTTCTACGATGCCGAGGAATTCGCCAGGTTGATTGACCTGTACGGGACCATGAAGCACCTCCAGACGCTGGGAAGGAAGGAATGACCGGTTGATGGCCCGGTCTCCTGCCGCGGCGACGGGTGATGCCGATATTTGCGGAATCCCGTACCCAGGGAGCGAAACGGCTCGCGGCAAGGGGAATCGCGCCTAAGGGAAATAAGGCTAAGGGAACTACGCCCAAAGGAACTGCAGTCAAGGGAGTTTCGGCTAAGGGAACTGCGGCTGAGGCATTGGCGTGTGCGTAGGTGGGGAAGGCCTCTTTCGGAGAAAACCGTTCTTGAAGGCGGCGGGAGTTGCGCCTCGTTTCGCCTCATCAAGAATGGATCCATGATGTGGACCTCAGAAAGAAAGGAAGAACGAGCGTGAAACGCGTGTTGGGCACGGTGACCATCGGGCAATCACCGAGGACGGATCTCATTCCCGAAATGAAGGAAATGCTGGACCAAGACGTCGTCATGATCGAGGCCGGAGCTCTCGATGGACTTACCCTCGACGAGGTCAAGAGGCTCTATCCTGAGCCGGGCGACTACGTCCTCATAACCAGGATGGCCGACGGCACGGCCGTCAAGATTGCGGAGAAGCATATCCTGCCGAGGATGCAAGAGCAGATAACGAATCTCGTGGAAAAGGGCGCCGAAGTGGTAGCCCTGGTGTGCACCGGCGAGTTTCCGGATTTCGATTGCCCGCGCCTGGTGGTCAAGCCGCAGAAGGTGCTGTTCAATGCCGCAGCGTCGGTGGCCTCAGGGCTCAAACTCGGAGTTTTCACCCCGGACGTTGACCAGGTACCCCAATCCACCAAGAGGTGGACCGCCGTCGGCGCGGACTTAAGAGTCGTGCCCGCTTCTCCGTACGGGTCCGTCGAGGCAATCCACGAAGCCGCCGGAGCGCTTAAGGACTGGGGAGCCCAAGTGACCGTTATGGACTGCATCGGGTACACGCTGGCGATGAAACAGGCCGTGAAGGAAATAACGGGAGTTCCCGTCATCTTGGCAAGATCCATATTGTCACTGGTGCTGGCTGAGCTCCTGTAGGCGTAGGACGCAGAAAGCGCACAGATGCTGCGGGTTGCCTGGATATGGTCTTGCAGTGGCATACAATGGCGAAGGTTTCCTGAGCACAATCGCGGGCTCAGCACTGCGTATTTCCTCACGCTCACCGCGGAATGACCGCCTTGCAGAAGGGACAAACTTTGGATTGTCTCAAACCCCGAGACAAGAGTCTCGGCACGCGCACCTCTTCTGAAGGATTGGTTTTCATCTGAAGCGAAGGAAACGGCAATGTACTGGGTACTGGTAAAGGCGCGAATGTTTCAACTTGCCGGCCTTTGCGCAAAGGTGGGGCGGCTCAACACATGCCGCAAGCGGGCATCTCTGGAGTGTCTCTTTCACGTACTCGGCGGATGTTGCTTTACTAGACGTGCCTAATGCGCATGAGAAGGACAAGCATGAGGAGGACAAGCATGAGGAGGACAAGCATGAGGAGGAGTTTTGTCGTAGCGTTATTGTTGCTTGCCATGATTACGGTCATCTCCGGCTGTGGCAAAGAGGATGCTGTTGTGAAAATAGGCTATATAGGCCCGCTTGCCGGAGATGGCGCGCCGTGGGGGATTGCTGAATCCAACACCATTAAGATGATGGTAGATGACCTTAATGAAAGCGGGGGGCTTCTTGGCAAGAAGGTCAAGCTAGTTGTCTACGACAACAGAATGGATCCGGTCGAGACGACAAACGCCGCAAGGAAAATGATTGAGCAGGACAAAGTGGTTGCCATCATCGGCTGCAACAGCTCTTCCGCAGCAATAGCCCTTGCGGGTGTCTGCGAGCAGTATGAGGTTCCGCATATCGCAACGACGGCAACGAACCCATTAGTCACCGTTGAGAGTGACGGAACGGTTAAGCCGTTCAGCTTCAGGGTGCAATATACGGACCCTTACCAGGGTAGCTGTATGGCGGGTTTTGCCTATGATGAGCTTGGCGCACGGCGAGCTGCTATCCTGTTTGAGATCAGCTCGGACTACTCCGTCGGCTTGGCTGATTACTTCGAGGAGACATTCAAGGCCAAAGGTGGGGAAATCGTCGCGCGGGAAGCGTACAAGACAGGAGATGTGGAGTTCCGATCCCAGCTCACCAAAATCAGGGAAAGCAACCCCGAAGTCCTCTTTGTCCCGGCTTTGTACAAAGAGATCGCCCTCATAACCAATCAGGCGCGAGCCTTGGGTCTCAACCAGCCGTTCCTTGGAGGAGATAGCTGGTCCAACCTTGACATTTTCAACATGGCCAATGAGGCGGTCGACGGCTCGGCCTACTTTGTCTCGCCCATTCATAAAGACGACCCCAAGCTGGATGATTTCAAGCGGAAGTATGAGGAGAAACACGGAGTGACTCCCGGTGGAGAGGGCGCGAACTGCTACTTTGCCCACGATGCGTTTACTGTCCTTGTTGATGCGATCAAGAGGGCAGATGAGCTAGACCCGGTTGCCATAAGAGATGCGATTGAGGAGACCAAAGATGTAGAGGGCATAGTGACTACTTTCACAATCGAAAAGGAGACACATAACCCTCACAGCCCGGAAGCTTGGATACTGCAGCTTAAGGGTGGAACCCACGTACCTGTCAAGAAGTACTCTCCGACTGAGAGTTGACTAAACCAGGAAGGAAGAACTGCGGTTCTTCCTTCCTCCCTTTCTCGATGAGGTGGGTGAGACATTGTTTTCTCAACAAATAGTCAACGGTTTGTGTATCGGGGCAACGTATGCGTTGATGGCAGTCGGATATAACCTAGTATACGGCATATTGAACTTCACGAACTTCGCCCATGGCGCAGTTGTGATGCTCAGCGCTTACGGCGCATATTACGTGGTTATCCTCACTAAACCCAACGTAATCGTTGCGATGCTCGCTTCAATGCTATGTGGCGCTCTGGTATCGGCCTTGTATGAGGTTTCAGTCTACCGGAAAATGAGGCATCGAAAGAGCAAGCGTCTTTATCTGGTGATCGCGGGATATGGCATTGCAACGATTATTCAGAACTCGATCATCGCCTCTGTCGGCGGCAGGTTCAAGGTGTATCCATCGATGTTCAACCTTGAGACCACAGAGATCGGACGAATATCCTTTTCTGCCTTGGACATGTCAATACTCGTGATAGCGGCGGTTGCTCTCTTGATTCTGGTCGTTCTCTTGGATAAGACCAAGATTGGTCTTGCTATCAGGGCTTCTTCCTTCAAGATTGAAACAGTCTCATTCATGGGAGTAAATGCGGATGCCCTGGTTACCATCGTATTTATGATTGCCGGAGCTCTGGCAGGCCTGTCAGGGGTGCTCCTCGGAGTAAAGTATACGGTTAATCCTCAAATGGGGATACTGGCGAACAAGGCGTTTATCAGTTCGGTATTCGGTGGATTGGGCAGTCTCCAAGGAGCAGTCCTCGGTGCTTTGCTACTCGGAATCATCGAGACGCTTGTGTCAGGGTATATTTCCTCGTCGTTAAGGGATGTCTTCAGCTTCGGGATTTTGCTCTTGGTACTGATAATCCGTCCGGCAGGCCTCATGGGCAAAACAGTCACCGAAAAAGCATGAGGAAGGCGATGACATGGGTTACTGGGTTGGCGTTCTCGTTATAACTGGTATCAATATGATTGCCGCGCTGGGCCTGAGTCTTCTCCTCGGTTTCACAGGTGTATTCTCCATAGGGCATGCCGGTTTCATGGCAGTGGGTGGGTACGTCTCGGCGCTCTTGAGTCAGAAGGGTCTTCCGATCCCGCTATCGATCGCGGGTGGTGTATTGTCCGCAATGCTGTTCAGCCTCGTGCTGGGCATTCCGACCTTGCGCCTTGCCGGTGACTATTTTGTCATAGCTTCTCTGGCGTTTGGGGAAGTCATCATTCTACTGATACAGAACTTACCGTTTACAGGAGGCGCCCGGGGGCTTACAGGAGTACCTATAGCCACGAATCTGAGCATAGTGCTTGTCCTCAGCCTGCTATCCATAGTGGGAGTGCGCAACTTCATAAAGTCACGCTATGGGAGAGCTTGCAAAGCGGTACGAGAGGAGGAACTCGCGGCTGAGTGTTTGGGTGTTGCCACCTTCAGAGTCAAGGTCCTGAGCTTCGTGATAAGCGCTGCCTATTGCGGGCTTGCCGGCGCGCTCATGGGCCATTATATAGGTTACCTACATCCCATCATGTTCAGCGGCGCAAAGTCGACGGACCTAATGCTGCCCGTACTGGTGGGAGGTCAGGGAAGCCTCAGCGGGACCATCGTCGCCTCCCTGATTCTATTCCCTCTTCTCGAAGTGCTTCGCGCAACTATGGAGCTCAGGCTTATTGTGTATGGTTTCGTTTTGGTCTTGACCATGTTGTTCCGTCCGCAGGGGTTGCTGGGACGTCGAGAGATTCAACTTAACTTCAGGCGGTGGACAGCTAGGACCAAGGGGATGGAGGAATAGTGATTTGCTGGAACTCTCGGGCGTATCTAAGCATTTCGGCGGTGTGAAAGCCATTAACGATGTAAGCTTCTCAGTTGAAAGAGCAGAGATATTCGGCATAATCGGGCCAAACGGTGCAGGGAAGACGACGTTGTTTAACTTGGTCAGTGGGATCTATGACCAAACCGCAGGCAAAATATCCTTCGAAGGAGAGGACATTGCCGGTCTTCCGCCGAGCGTCATCAACAAGCGCGGTATCGCGAGGACGTTTCAGAACATACGGCTCTTCTGGAACGAGACGGTGCTTGACAATCTGCTGCTGGCTTCCATGAACCTGACTTCGTACTCGATCGTCGACGCATTGTTTCGAACGCGAAAGCTGAAAGGACAGGAAAAAGAAGTCCTTGACAGGTGTGCAGAGATTCTTCGGTTCTTGGGTCTCGAGGACAAGACTGGTACTATAGTCACCAATCTACCCTATGGGCATCGTAAACGGGTTGAGATCGCCAGAGCACTGGCTTCAAACCCCAAACTGTTGTTGCTGGATGAACCTGCCGCCGGGTTGAACGACGAGGAATCGCTGGAACTCATAGAACTCGTCTACCGCCTGCGAGAACAGTACCGTTTGACTATCTGCATAATTGAGCACCGCATGGACGTCGTTATGAACGTATGTAGAAGGATAGCGGTACTCGATTACGGTAGGCTGATCGCCCTAGGATCCCCCTCTGAGGTCCAAACGGACCCGCAAGTGATTGAGGCTTACCTGGGGAAGGAGGGTGGCCAGTGCTGAAAGTGCAAGACCTGTATGTTCACTACGAAGGGGCCTACGCGCTTCGCGGAGTCAGCATCGAGGTGAACGAGGGCGGCATTGTTGTGCTGGTCGGCGCAAATGGAGCGGGCAAGACGACTTTGCTCAGGGCCATCGCGGGAGCGGTGAAGCCTGAGAAGGGGAAAATCACGTTCTTGGATAGGGAGCTGACCGGCGGCGAACCCCATGAAGCTGTGAAACTAGGTATGACGCTTGTCCCGGAGGGCCGCCAAGTATTTCCGAACCTCACAGTCAGAGAAAACTTGGAGATAGGGGGCTATCCCGTTCAACGCTGGAGAGCAAGTGCTAATATGGAACGTGTGTATTCACTCTTTCCAAGGCTGAAGGAACGAGAAGGCCAGCTTGCCGGCACTTTGTCTGGCGGGGAGCAGCAAATGCTTGCGATTGGGCGTGGACTGATGTCAGAGCCCAGGCTCTTGATGTTGGATGAGCCTTCTCTAGGGTTGGCTCCTTTGCTTGTCGAACAACTATTTGAGGTCATAAGGGAGATTAGAAATCAGGGGACCAGTATTCTCCTGGTTGAGCAAAACGCAGCTAAGGCCCTGGCACTTGCGAGCTACGGTTACGTGTTGTACACCGGTCGTATCGTGTTAGACGGTACCCACGAAGAAATCATGAAGAACAAGGAGTTCGTCAAAGCGTACATGGGTGGATTGGGCAAGACGAGTTAGCGTACCGGTTCAGGACAAGCCATAACACCGACCTGTGCCAAGTGTTCCCACGTAGCGGGCGGGGCGGGCCTAACTTCCTCAGGCTTTTCGAGCGGTCGCAGTTCATTATGCGCCTTGAAATCTTGCCGCCAGTAGTGTCACGTTGACACCTGATCCAACCGAAAACCAGGGTAGATACGATGTGATCATAGGCGGCAACCCCTTCAACGCGAAGACCTTTGACCCATCAGTAGGGAAGGTGACGAGCATTGCTCCCGCCAAAGGCACCGCTTCTCATGCCGCTTGGCTCCCTCGACGAGGCTCCGGCAACATCGATCGGGGGGAAAGCGAAAAACCTCGGTAGGCTTCTGAAGGCCGGTCTGCCGGTGCCTCCAGGATACGTCCTTGGCTGTGACTATCTCTTGCGGTTGTTGCGAATGAACGGCGCTGAAGAGACCTACAAAGATCTGTTGTCGAGACCATCTGTGATAAACCGGTTCGTTAAGCTACGCACCCTCGTTATGCAGATGAAGATCCCGGCAGAGGACATGAGGGTTCTAGAGAAGGTCCTGGAGGAGCTAGGGGGCAGACTTGCAGTGAGGTCGTCGGCGGCTGATGAAGACACGGTCCGGTAGAGCATGGCGGGGCTGTATGCGTCGGTTCTTGACGTAAGAAGCCTTGACGCCCTGGAAAAGGCCATTCTTGAGTGCCTTGCATCGTCGCTGACCTTCGGCGTTTTTCAAGAAACACGGTCCTTCGGCCGGGGCATCGGGGTGATCATACAGCGATTCGTTCCTTTCCAGCGGGGAGGAGTCGCCTTCAGCCGTGATCCGCTAACGGACGATGCCAATACTATCGTGCAGAACTATGGGAGAGGCTCCATAGAAAACATCGTCTCCGGTCGGGGAGACAATGCCATCCTCAAGATCGACAAGACTGACGTGATGAGCAGGACCAATGGGATCAGCAGGATAAACTCGATCGGCACGACCGACCCCATCGGCAAGACCGCCGCGATCAGCGAGCCCGACGCGATCAGCGAGCCCGACGCGATCAGCGAGATCGACGAGAACAGCAAGCCCGACGCCATCAGCAGGTCCGACAAGATCGGCAAGACCGACAAGGTCGACAAGAGCGGCGGGCTTTCCGACAGTTCCTCTCTTCCTACCGGACCAGTCAAAGCTCTGGTCGATTACCTGTGGAGTATCGAAGAGTCATGGGGCTCTCCAATCGACATGGAGTGGGGGATCGAGAACGGGAACCTCTGGGTCGTCCAAGCGAGACCTATGAGCAATGCCAGAGAGGAAACCTGGAGCGGAGTCATCGACGCGGACGACGAGCTCGCGTGCTCCCAAAGAAGCTTCGGTCCCTTGTCTTCGGCCCACGAACGGTGGATGAACAAGCAACACCTAGTAAGGCAGGTTTGTCGCAGGCTGGGGCTCAAAGTCCCCCGGGTCGTCTATGCCTCTCCTGTGGAGAGGATGAATGCCTGGAAATAGCCGACGCAGTCTCCACCCAACCGGCAACTCCCATCATGGAAATCTACGACGGCGATCGCTTCGTGTTTTTTCGTCGCGAGAGGTTGGAAGAGGTTTGTAGGGAGATGACGGGCGGCTTCACACGTCCTGCGATAGTGCGGATACAGGAGCTGCCGAGAGCCGAGTGTTGTGGGTACGCCAGCGTTGACCCGGACGGCAACACCTATATCGAATCACTGCCTGGGGCTTTGTGGGGTTTCCGTCTGAAACCGGTGTACACTCGTCCTTCCCGAGAGAACCCGGCGCAGCATTATGTAAGCGGCAAATCCTATCCTGGACGCCATCACGCTGGCCTTGTACGGCAAGGTGGATCGAGCGGAGAACAACACCAGAGGGATCATCAACCTGCGCGAAAAGGCGGCGGAGGTTTCTTTCGCCTTTGAACTAGGCGGAAGCAGGTACACCGTACAGCGCCGCTATGAAAGGCTAGCTTCGGACCCCAAGAAGCGGCCGAAATAGAGTGCGCCTCCAGTTAGGCAGTCCTCGAGAGGAAAACCGTCGCGTCGGAGAAGGCCCGGTCCAAAGCTCTTGAGGTGTATGCGGAGTTGGCCGGGCTTGCGGCGTCGCGATACACCTGGAGTGACTCCGGCGATCTTGTCGCAGGCGAGGCCGAAATACCCTCCTTGGAGGGCGCCAAGACCGACGAGGAATTCCTGGGGTTACCGACCGGGAGATCGAAGCGGCTTCTGGTCCGAGAGGCCGACGAGCGGGCCAATCGGGCCTTCATCCACGACCAGGCCTACTGACTTTTCGACAGGCTTCGCCAAATGGGTTCATAGCCCTATTGCCTTTCGAGGGTTTTTTGCTGATGATATCAATAAGGTAGGGGTACTATCCCACTTTCGGCCTCCACCGATAAAGGCAAAGCCGCTGAAAAGCGGCGGCGCAAAACTACAGGGCCTAAACCCCGCAAAGGGGCATGCTTAGGAGCCTCTTCGCCGGGTTCTCCTCCAGGTTGCTCATCCGGGTCACCAGGCTCGTCTCCGGGTTCTTCTCCCGGTCCGTGGTTGTTGTCCTGCTCCGTGGTCTTGGGTATCTCTCCGGCCTGGTTACCGTTCACAGCGCTTGACCGGATTCCCAACGACTGTCCGCTTGCCCGTGCCATCGAGGTCAACGGACTTGTAGTCAGGAGATAGCAGACGATCATAAGTGCTGCCAGTAACCTTACATGGCGTTTCTTGATCACGGTCAACCCTCCTTAATGAGACTGTTGTCTAGACTTATGCGGGATTCAAACAAAAAACCGGCCGCAAACTGTTTGCGGCCGGTTTCACCACTAGCTCGGAGCAGATCAACAGGTGACCAGCTAGAATCTGCCCTTCATAGCTTCCGCTCCACTAAGACCTGGACGCTCTCTTCCAGGATTGCCATGTGATCATTGTGCCTGGAACCGATTCGCCCAAATGTTAAGCTAATAATATTGGCGTACCCGCAAC
>CAZYFG010000036.1:14083-14669 GCA_964646835.1 uncultured Eubacteriales bacterium
CGTCGCCCATCAGCTCGCCCCAGTCCCCGTGTGATCGCTAACGAGGCTGTTGCCGAATAGGCTATGCTACGTGACAGACCGGGAAGAAAAGGACAAGGTTGGGTGACACCAGCGAGGCGAGTCTACGTACCCTTGCGCTGAGGGCTATCTCTTGGCTCTTTCTTCTCTCGTCCAGCCGTTTCACCAGGCGCTTGATGTTGTACGCGGCGAACGCCACCAGCATCTGTATCTGTATCTTCCAGTTGCCCCGGAGGTTCGCTTGCCTTACTCCTCTTGTGGTCTTGAGCTCAGCGAAGGCGGGTTCCACCGAGTACTTCCTGCGTCTGAATGAAGCCTCAGCGTTGGGTGTCTGGCGGTACTCACGAACTCTTCGCAGCAGTTCATCTCTTTCGGTCCTCACGATAGAGGGCCGTTTGGGTTTACACTCCACTCCGTGTCGAGGACACTTGTGACACGCACACCGGCTAACCATGTAGAGAACATGACCCGGGGCTCCTTTTGGCGTCGACAGCCTGTAGAGAGTCTTTCCCTCCGGGCATATATAGACATCCCTTTCTGCGTCGTAACTGAAACCGACTTTGTGCTT
>CAZYFG010000037.1:0-271 GCA_964646835.1 uncultured Eubacteriales bacterium
CACCGACCCCCTCATGGCCGAGTCAATAGTGAAGGCCGGAAAAGCAGATCTCATCATGATGGGACGCGCCTCCATCGTAGACCCCGACCTGCCCAACAAAGCCGCTGCCGGGGCGCTTGAGGACATAAGGCCGTGCATCTCCTGCAATCAGGCGTGCGTAGGTGGGGTCACGGGCCCGACGGCGGTCATGTCGTGTCTGGTCAACCCGACGGTCGGGCACGAGAAGGAGTACGTGCTTGAGGAAGCTCCGGTGTAGAAGCAGGTGATGGTG
>CAZYFG010000037.1:397-1690 GCA_964646835.1 uncultured Eubacteriales bacterium
AGAAACAGCCCCTGGCAAAGCTCATCCGGTGGCAGACGGACCAGGCGAAGAAAGCCGGGGTGACCATCAAGACCAAAGAGGAGGCAACGGCCGGCTTAGTGAAAGAATCCCAGCCGGACGTGGTCGTCATAGCCACGGGAAGCAAACCGCTGGTGCCCAACATACCCGGTGCGGAAGCATCTCACGTGGTTTTTGCCTCCGATGTCCTTGAGGGGAAGGCCAAGACCGGCAAACGCGTGATAATCATGGGCGGCGGGTCAGTTGGCTGCGAGACGGCAGACCTCTTGCTTCACCAATCCAAACAGGTCACCATCGTGGAAATGCTCGATGAACTGGCCCAAGATGCCGAATCCACCCAGAGGTTTTTCCTCCTCAAGCGCCTCAAGGCTTCCGGGGCGAACATCCGTACCGGCACCAGAATACTTGAGGTGCTCCGTGACGGCGTCCGGGCCGAATCCGGCGGGCAGCCCGTCGAGATCGTAGGGTTTGACACCGTCGTCGCGGCCTTCGGAGTCGCGCCTGAAAACGCCCTGGCGAGCAAGATAGAGGGATTGGTAAGCGAAGTCCACGTGATCGGCGACGCCAAGGAGCCGCGGAAGGCGGTGGACGCGATACGAGATGCGGAGGCGCTGGCCCGGGCGATCTGAACGTGCCGGAATGGCCCCGTTGAGACGACCCGGTTGTCGGCGGTCGTCCGGACCGGCATCTCAGTTTGCGGCGAATCCGGCCTTCTCCAGCCATGACTCAAGGGCGGCGGTGCCTTCAAACACGATATCCGTAGTAGGGACGCGGGTCAGGTTCCGGATTTCCCGGATGTAAGCGGCAGCGTCAACATAGAGGGCCGTGTAAGCGTTCCTTATGGGGTCATACTCTGGGCGGAAGGGGTTCACGGTGAATCCCAGGAGGTCTTGCCTTCTTCTCAGGCTCACGCGGAAGCCTTGGTCCAGAGCTTTGTCCAGAGCCTTCACCCAATCGGCCATGTCGCCTGAGAGGAGCATGGACACGGCATGGTCCAGGACGAACTCGACGGGGGAAATAGGCCTAACCACTTCCCATACCTTTTGAACCATGGACGAAAACACCGTCGGGTTCACGACTCCGCCGATCTGGACTGAGACCGGCGCCGGGGCCGTCTCCCGCGGCGGAGCTCCGTGCGGGACGACCGGAAAACCTACAGCAGCGGCTTCCTTCGAGACCACCCTGGCCGGGTCAAGCCCTAAGGTGGCCGCTACCCGGACTGCCACTGCCAAGTCCTGTCCCTCGACATAGAGTCCCTCAGGGAATCGCAAGAAG
>CAZYFG010000037.1:1700-10073 GCA_964646835.1 uncultured Eubacteriales bacterium
GTCCGCGTCGGACGGGAGGGGTTTCGCGTCGTAAGGGAGCGATTTCGAGCCAGAAGGGAACGGCTTCGAGCCGGGCGGGAACGGTTTCGCGCCTTTCGCGCCGGACGGGCTTTCGCCCGTTCCCCCTGCGGGCAAGGCCTCAGGAAGCCCGAATACCACCGAGAGCGCTTCCATCTCTGCGGCTATGCGTCTCGGGTCGGGAGACCTGGCCGCCCCCGTAGCCAGGATGAGGGAATCAGCAAGGACCATCGGCGCCAGCCTTGAGAAGGCTCCATCCAGCAAGACCGTCCGGTCCGATGGAGAGCCGTTCACCACTGTGGCAACATCCTTAGTGCTCACGGGTCCTGCCAGGACAACTCTGCCGGGACTCGCGGCTATCCCCGTATACACCGGACCGAGGGCGCAGCGGATGCCCGTTGACTCCACCCTGGTGAACCTGGCGTGGGACGACCTGAGAAGAGGAAGGGCGGTGGCGACCATGTCGCCTTCCTCCACAACCACCTTAGGCTTGGGAAGACCCGTTACGTTATCGACATCTTCCCCGTCATATCCAATGCTGGTCAGGAAAATGCCCTTGCCTTGCTGGCGCAGAAAGCGGACCGCCGCCTGAAGGGTGGTGGTCTTGCCTGTGTTTTTCGCGGTTCCTGCTATCCCGAGGATCCTGCCCAAAGCCGAAAAGCCACCTTGTGCGTACTGAGAGAGCTAACGACGGGCGCTCACTGTGCCTTGGCCGGCCCGCCCCGGATAGGCTCCGTCTTCCCTGTCTCCCAAGAGCCCTTCGTAGAGAGCCGCGACGAAGTCGCCCCTCTCGTGCACCCGGGTGAGAGTCTCCAGGATGCCCTTCTTGAGGTCTGCGGCCATCTCCTGGGCCCGCGGAGTGGGAGCGATGCGCGATGAGCCGAAAAACCTGAGCGACGCAGCCACCGCCTTCAGGGTGTCGACCGGGGCGCCCGACCATACGGGGGCATCTATCACGCTCTTTAAGGCAAGCATCTTCGCCGCGTTGAAATCCACCAGGTTGTCCGCGGTAAACCCCGACACCATCGCTTCTGGAGAATCGGCGAACAGAGGCTGCAGTATGGGTCTGCCGCCAAGGAGTATCCCTGCGGTCGCGACGACCAGCATTCCGGCGAAAGCCTTTCTGGCGGGCACGCCGCATAGCTCCTCGTTTGTCACCACATCGTAAGGAAGCCCGAACTGGGCGGCAAGGCGAAGGCATTCGACCCCGTCCACCGCCAACCTCTCCGGATCGGTGCCGGCCCCGAGACTGCCGTAGACGATGTTGATCTTCGTAAGGTCCGCCCCTGCCAGGTGCGCCAACACCACGGTCTCCGGGGTGTTCAAACCCCTGTGAGCCCTGACCTGCCACAGGGCACCCGGGTGAACAGCCCGCTTCACCAATCTTAAGTTCTCGAGAGTGAGGACGGTCCCGTCGTGCTGGTGACTCAAGGTGCCCTCGGCGAGGCCCTCGGTCCTGGCTCCCCAGGATGGGTCGAAGTGTACTGCGCCTTTGGCGCCCCACCCCAAGGACAGGCGGATATGGTAAGCGTCCATCACCGGGCATCCCGTGCCGTATTGAACGATAACGTTGGCCGATTCCAGAGGCTTCTGAGACGGGAGGGGCACCGGGACGCTTGTCTCCATGGAGTCGAACGCCCGGATCTCCTCAAGTGTAAGCGGCCTTGTGTGGGGTATCGCCGCGCCGGTCTCATACCACTTACGGACGTCGCCTCCGGTAAGGGAACTGTACCGCCCCCGTAACTCGCGGGCCGCCTCGGTCTCTCCGGCGAGAGAGGCTCTCTCCATTTCCATCCGGAGCCTTGCCCTTAGAATGGCAGGACTGGTTCGCTGAGATGCCCAATCAACCAGACCTTTGGCTATTTCGAGACAGAGTTCGCCGATCTCGGGGTCCGCGAACCGGTATGTGTAACCGCGGGTGAGATCGGGTTTCACCGCTTGTTGAGGACCCATCTTCGTCGAGTCGGTGGTACCGCTCACGTAATCGGCTACTTCCTCAGGAGTAGTGTCAGGCCCGAATCCTGCGTCGAAGCCCAGTTCCTGGGCCGTCTCTTTCCGTATGCTCATACCGCCTACCACGAGCTTCGCGCGGGACCTAAGCCCAGCAGCATCGCACATGTCGGCGAACTTGGCCAGGAGCTCAGGAGTGCCGTAACTGATGGTGCGGCTCACCATTATGTAGTCGGGGGAAGCCTGACTTGCCCTTGACACGACTTCCTCGGGCGAGAGGTCCGGCGGGAGGAGCGTCACATCGTGTCCCCGCTCCCTGAGGGCTCGGGCGATGAGCTTCGCGCCGACATCGTGGACAGGGTCCAGTGGGGCGAGGAGGACCTTCTTTGTAGAGCGGCTGTCACCGGTCACTTGGCGCCCTCCTCCCTCTGCCAAGTGTAAGCGCTCCCGGGACGGTTCACATAGCCCCGGACCCTAACGCGGGCGCCCGGTCCGACCATTTCGCAGAACACCACGTCGGCGTCGGCGAAACCGAGTTCTCCCATGAGTTGAAGCCCCAAACGCTTGCCTTCTTCGATGTCCTCGCAAAGGAAGAAAGTCTCGATGTCACATGCGTCCAGAATCCTCGCTCTTGCCCGCAATGTCCGGCTCCTCCTCCGATGCCAACGCTCGGAGGTACGCTTTCACGTCCTCTATCACGTTGTTGATGTGTTGGATCATGGCGCTTCGCGCGGCCTCAGCGTCGCCCTGGGCTACGGACCTGATGATCGGGTTATGATCTTCCGCCATCTTGGAGCCGGCGTGGGCCCGGATGTACTCCAGCGAGGTCATGACGTCGGGGTGTTGGTAGATGACGTCCAGGGCAGCCACAATCACTTTGTTCTTGCTGGCTTCCGCCAGAGTCAAATGGAAGTCGGTGTTCTCTTCCGCCGCCGAGTTCTTGGCGGACAGGGCCTCTTCGTGGGCCTTGATGATGTTGCGGAGGCGCCCGACCTCCTCGGGACTGGCGTTCTCAGCAGCCAGCGCGGCCGCTTCACCCTCCAGCGCCCTGCGGGCGATCAAAACGTCAATCAGCTCTTCGGGATTCCGTACCTTGAGGCTCTGCACAAAGGCAACCTGGCTTCTATCTCTCTTCTGACGTTCGTGCCACTCTTGGAGCACCCGCTGGCCCCTAGGAGTAGCAACCCTCCCCTTCCGGCTCTTCGCCTCAACGTGCCCTGCGTCTTCCATCATTCTGAGAAGCCTACCGCATGTTGCTTCGGAAACCTGAATACCCTTTTCTGATAAGGCTCTTCTAAGGTACCAGGCTCCCACAGGGACTTCTGACTCATTGACTACATCAAGCGCCGCGAGATACGCATTGTCGTCCTGATAGGAAGAAATGTCCGCCACCTCCCCTGAGAGTCGAGATAATCTTCATCAACTTGAAGGGATCTGCTCATCAGTGGTGAATAGGTCACATGAATGATACCATTCAACTGGCACGGAACACAACAGGGATGCCGGAGAGGTGATAGATGTGGCAGGCAACGACCCTTATACGAGCAACAAAGTCACGTCCAGCGCCTACGCTGACAAGGTCCCCCTCGAGGGCAATGTAGTGGCCGTACTCAGGGGACACGTAGCGGACAGGGGCCTTGTTCTCATCCCGCAGCCCTCAAGAGCCGTGATAAGAGGTGAAGTACACGAGGTGATCCTGACGTCCGAACAGGCTTCTCCGGGGAGCCGGGTCGGTGCCATCACCTATCTGGCATTCGTGGAGTTCCTGTCAGGCGGAGTCCTCTTGTCGGGCGACAAGGTCCTTGTCGACGGCAAAGAGATTGGAGAAGTCGCCGGGTTCGACATGAGTCACTTCCCCAACCACATGAACATCGTGGTCAGGGGCGATCCCCGGTCGGGAGAAGAGAGGGGCATCTCGCTCAGCACCAGAGTGTCGTTTCAATGCGGTCCTTAGGAGACCGGAATTCGAGAGGAGGAACCGTAGTGCCGGAGTTCAAGTACAAGTTCCAGATGTACAAACACCTACAGGCCAATACCCAGAAGATCTACGCAGAAGCCAAGAAGGCCGCAGAAGACCTGGGCATAGTTGGTGACCTCAAGGGGAGCATCGGACTCACCGGAGCCATTTCGGGGTGCCCGGCGCCCATGAGGAAAAACGTCCTGGAAGCGTCTCATGAAGGCGCCACCAAGGTCATTCCTCTTGCGAGACTGGTTGATGAGATCCGGGAGATCGTGAAGAGTGTATACGGCGACGACTACGATGTCTGCCCGGTCAACACCTGCGAAGGAGGTCTGTGGGTCACATTTGACACCTTGTTCGCATCGCCGATGACCGGTCGCGGAGACAACTACCGCTCGCGGTACCTGGTCCCCCTGGAGAAACATATGCACCATCAAGCAGGGTACGGAAGGCCCTTCCCCCCCAAGTACAAGGAGATGCTCTCTGAGAGAGGGTCAACGGCCGGGGAGTTCGGATTCGCCGGAAAGCGCCTGGAGAACCTGGATGTCGTAGTCGTGCCCATGAAGGGCGGCAACTACCCCAATCACGGCATCAAGTACTGGCCCTGCCCCCTCCTCACCGAGGTTGACGCCGAAGGTACGGTCAAGGCGATGGAGGAAGCCGCCCAGGTACACGGGCCGTTGGTTGTCGGCTTCGCTTCACTCGCCTACGATACCCCCGGATACGGCTACGCAGCCAAGACGCCCGACGGCGCCGCCGTCATCCAGAAAGGCATTGGCGACCTCGCGGCGAAACTCAATGTCCCTTACGTAGTTGACAACGCCGGGGGCCTACCCTTTGTCGGCCACGACATCACCAAGTCGGGCGCTTCGGTCATCATCTACAGCATGGACAAAGCCACCGGGTCTGCCACTTCGGGTCTTGTGGTAGGGCGCGAAGACGTAATGGTCAACATAAGGCGTGCTTTGGGCATGCACGGAGACAGGTACGGCACAACCGCTTCTTACGGGAAGGCCCAGTACGTGACCATGGACCCCGGCAAAGAAGCGCTGCTCACGCAAGTGGCTGTGCTGAAGGACCTCAGGGACAATCCCAAGTTCTACACGAGCCAGGTCGACCAGCTGTACGAAATCGTCACGTCCGAGTTTGAGAAGGCGAGCCCCAAACTGAGAGAGGGTCTCCTGATCTCCAAGTCCTACAACAGCATGACGGTAGAGGTCAACTACGAAAAGACCTGGAAGGACGGCATGGGCTTCCCCATCTTCTCCATCGAGGACATGTATGCCGGGTCACACCTCTTGCAGGTAGGGCTCGCTCAAATGGGGATAATCGCCACCATCGCCTACGACGGCAACATCTTCATCTCACCCGGACAGGGTACTTGCGACGACGACGGCAATCTCATCCCCGACAAGATGAGGCTGGCAGTCAAGGGACTCGTCGCGCTTATGGAGATAGTCGGAAAGCATTCGGGCTTCCTGAGCTAGACCGTACCGGACGCCTGGAAGCGCTCTCAAGTGAAAGCGGCCCCGTGACGGGGCCGCTTGCTTGTTTGATATACGCCCGGCTGGCGCTGGCCGAAAGCTGACTAGCCTCACTGGGGGTTGGATGACTCGGGAGGCCTGGTTGGCTCGGGACGACTCTCCGGTTCGGGAGGGCTCTCCGGCTCGGGCGGGTTCTCCGCCTCAGGAGGAGTCTCCGCCTCGGGAGGACTCTCCTGCTCGGGAACACTCGGCGCTGCCTCCCCGGTCTCGTCCGTTGAAACCGCATCCGGTGACTCAGGCGTCGCATCTCCGGGAGGCACATCTCCGATCGGCTCGGGCAGCGTATCCCCGGAAGGCCCGATAATCGTCACCGGTAGCGGGATTCTGTCATAGTAGATGCCGAGGTGAAGCAGCCTGAAGTAGGCCCCGACCAGGTTGGAAACAAGGGTCGCTGCCACGTACGGAAAAACCGCTCCGAACGTGAGTCCAAATTCATAGAGTGCCGTCTCAGACGTCGCGGATGTTATTCGCTGGGCTAACCAGGTGACTACGATGTCCACCGCGACTGCCGGAACCACAATCGACGGGTTCTGCCATGCGAACTTGAACCCCAGTTCGATTGACTTCAGGGCCGGCATCTGTTCCATCACCATAGCCGGAAGCACTGGAGTCACAAAGTAGCGGACCGCCAGGTAGACCAACAAGAGAACAAGGGATCCTGCCGTCATCTCGAAGAACGTTTCAGGAGTAGGTATCTCGAGGAAGTCAATCGAACTCAGTCCGGACCCCAACACCACGGCCACAATAATCACAGCCAGGATACCCAGGCAGGTGAGGCCCACAATCCTCCCCCAGAAGGTCCCGAGCCCCGACCAGAAGTCCTTCCATCCGCCTCTGCCGTACATGATCACCGCCCGGCTCACGCTGTACAGCCCGCTCGACACTGCAGGCATAGCCACGATGAGAAAAAGCAGCAGGAAAATCCCCATCGAGGCATAATCCCTTGCCTCCGCAGGTGAGCGAAGGGCTGCGGGGAGCCGTCCAAGCACAAGGAGAGTGGGAAATATGCTTAACCCGCCGCCCACGATGAGTGAAGGGAGCAAGATCTCGGGCAGGATCACACGAGACAAAGCCGTGGAGAGCGCTTTCCTGGTTTCCGACGCCCAGTTCATCGGCCAAACCCCCTCACAGGATCATATTCCGCCTATCTCTTGCGAAGTGCCAGCCCAGGTCTTTTTCCCGTCATGTCTCCTCCGTCTAACACCAAAACACCGTTCACGTAGACCGATTCTATGCCTTCCGGATACTGCCACGGGTCGTCGTAGGTCGCCTTGTCGATTATCGTGTCGGGATCGAAAACGATGAGGTCGGCCTTATATCCCGGCGCGACCGTTCCACGATCCCTTAAGCCGAGTCTTTGGGCGGGCAACGACGTCATTTTGCGGATAGCCTCTTCCATGGAGATTACGCCTTTGTCTCTGGCATAATGACCGAGCACTCTCGGGAAAGTGCCGACCGACCTCGGATGGGTCTTGCCCTTTTCGGGCACGCCGTTCCAACCGTCAGTTACGACGCAGGTACCCGGATGTCTCATAATGTAGACCAGGTCATCCTCGTTCATAGCGAAGCGGGCAATCCGGACGCGCATGTTTTCGGCCAGGAGTATGTCCACCGCCGCTTCCGCGGGATGCCTCCCCATTTTGGCGGCGATGGAGGCCATGTCCTTTCCCTCCATCCACTTGTTCTCGGGCTTCTCAACCCCGGTTATGACCACGCGATGCCAGCCCCCCTGGACGTCCGTCCGCTGGTCCGATTCCAGAACCGCTTTGGGCCGGAGTTCGGGGTTCTTCAGGATTTCCATGCCGTGGACGTTCCCGCGCTCCAGGACCCAGTCGGGGAGGACAATCGAGAGCCCTGTTGATGAAGCCAGATAGGGGTAGAAGTCTGCGCTGACAACTAGACCTCTCTTGTTCGCCTCGTCGATGAGGGCCAGCGCATCCTTCACTTTCCCCCAGTTTACCGGGCCTACGGCCTTGAGATGGGAGACCTCGGATCTCACTCCGGATCTCTCGGCGACGGTGATGATCTCCTTCACGGACTCAAGGAGGTATGGACCCTCGTTGCGGATGTGAGACGCGTGGAACCCGCCGAACTCGGCCACGGGCCTGGCCACGGCGGCAAGCTCCTCAGCGTCGGCACATCGTCCAGGCACGTATTCCAGCCCGCTGGAGACGCCAAAGGCCCCTTCTTCCATGTATTTACGGGCAATGAGAGCGGCGGACCGGCGGCGCTCCTCGTTGAGCGGCTTCCCGTCCTCGTCATCGCCCAGGACTTGCCTGCGGATATCGCCGTGGCCGAAGAGACAAGCGACGTTCGCCGCCGGTCTTCCCAAGGTCACCGTATCCAGATAACCTGCGAGGCTAGTCCACCTCTCCGGGGGACGGGGCGCCCCTTTTTCCATCATGGCGGAGACAATCTCCTGCCACGTCTTTTCTTCGATTTTCAGGCCATCGACCGGTCCGCCGCCGCAGTTGCCGACAACCTCGGTGGTTATCCCTTGCTTGAGCAGTGTTTTGGACTCGGGATGCACCAGCATGTCCGTGTCGGAATGAGAGTGGATATTGATGAAGCCCGGACAGACGGCCAGACCCTTGATGTTCACCTTTCGTGTCCCGGCTGGGATAAGGGCAGGGCTCACTTCTCCCACGGCCGCTATCTCGTCTCGCAAGACCAGCACCGATCCTTCTCTCGGAGGGCTCCCCAGCCCGTCGAAAATGAGCCCTTTCTCAAGTAGTACGGGAGCGCCGCATTCCTTGCCCGTCGTTTCCGTCACTTCCTTCATTACCTCCCCACCCGGAAGCCCACTAACGGACCTCCCGATGCCGATTGTCACGGCTTCCTATTCTTGCCTCCGGTCAAAGCTTCCTTGTGGCAGTCACACAGGCCTCACCCGTTGACATA
>CAZYFG010000037.1:10148-13969 GCA_964646835.1 uncultured Eubacteriales bacterium
GTGCTTTTTCTCATTCTGATCCTGCTGATCTTGGGCGTTGGTTGGTTCGGATAGGGAAACGGCGGTGATACGCATGGATTGCGGGCCCGATGACCATAGGGACAATGTGGGATGGGGCGTGGTGATAGGCCTTACCATCATCCTGCTCCTTGTGACCGTTGGCCTCTTGGTCATCTGGGTTCAACTGGACGACTGACTGCCATTCTGTTTGCTGGCTGGTTGCTGACTGGTTGCCAGCTGAGTGCCAAAGGAGGTACTCCATGATAGAAGTCGACCCGGATATGGCGGCACTCGTGGGGAACCTCCTATCGCTCCTCGGCTCCTTCGTCAGCTCCCTCGGTACCGCCACCGAGCTGAAGCGCGAGGAGAAGAAGAGGACTCGCGAACTGGAAGAAGCCAGGGCGCAACTGGACCGACTTCAGGCTGAGATCCACGAGCTCAGAAGGCGGCTAGGATATGGCGATGAAGTAGCGACCAAACCCCGGGCGACTAAGCGTAGGGTCTTCCCGGCTCCTCAAGAAGCGCCACCATCTTCTCCGCCGCAGCCGACAACGGCACGCCGTTCATCGTGACGACCCCAATTCTTCTCGGAGGCACCTCAACGCTGAGCTTCACTTCGTGCAACAGGCCTGCCTCCAGCTGTTCGCGGGCGAACTCGCGCACGACCGCCGCCACTCCCAACCCGATGGACGCGAACCGCTCCAAGAGGTCAACGCTGCCCAGCTCGATCTCCGCCTTCAGCTCAACTCCCAAAGAGGCGAAGAAGGCGTCCAGGTACGCCCGCGTGCTCCCTCCCTTCTCCAGCAAGAGGAGCGGATATGTCGCCAGTTCGGAGGGAGACACGAGCTTCTCGCTGAGGTGCCGGTACCTCTCTCCCACGATGAAGCAGTCGTGGACCGTAAGCGTCTCGCGTATTCGCAACGCCGGATCGGCTGCGACCGGCAGGTTCACAATGCCGATGTCCACCTTGCCCATCTTGAGGAGCTCGATGGTTTCGGGAGTGGTGCGGTTCAAAACGTGGATCCGTATGCCCGGATGGCTCTCATGGAAGACGCTGAGATGAGGCACCAGGTAGTGCTTGCACAGAGTGTCTCCGGCGGCCAGGGTGATCTCTCCCGCCGAGAGAGTCTTCATCTGCTCGAGTTTCCTCTCACCCATGGCGATGATACTGGAGGCGCGGTCAATGTGGTCGAAGAGGGTCCTTCCCTCCTCGGTGAGCCGCATACCGCGCGAGGTCCGGTGGAAGAGGAGGACGCCCAGTTGCTCCTCAAGCCTCTTGATCGCCTGGGTGACGGCGGGCTGGGACAAGTAAAGCCGCCTGGCAGCGGCCGAGACGCTTCCCTCGCCTGCCACCGCGTGGAATACTCTATAGAGATCAAGGTTCACTTGCACTGTCGTCAGGCTCCTATTAGTGTATGACTTCATGCCATACGACCCCACGCCGCGTGACATCACGGCGCGTGCCCTTCCCGCGACATGACCTCATGCGGGTTATATTACCCTCAGTTATATATATCATAATAGATGCAAACTGCCCTTATATCTTTGGTTGGGTTATGATCCGGCATGGGGCAATGACTAACAACGACTACGGTATAGGAGGTCCCGGCCATGGCGGTTACGGCGGTAGTGGGAGCCAACTGGGGAGACGAAGGCAAGGGCAAAATGGTGGATTACCTGGCCCGGAACTCGGATATCGTGGTGAGGTTTCAGGGAGGGAGCAATGCCGGCCATACGGTCATTAACGAATACGGCAAGTTCGCCCTCCATCTCCTGCCCTCGGGAGTGTTCTATCCCGGAGTGGTGAACGTGCTGGGGCCGGGGGTCGCGTTGGACATCCGGGCATTTGCGGAGGAGATCGACAGCCTGGTAGAAAGGGGCGTTCCCAAGCCTACCATAGCCGTGTCAACGAGAGCCCAGGTGCTCATGCCCTATCACAAGCTCCTTGACGAGTATGAGGAAGAAAGACTGGGGGCCCGCCGATTCGGGTCGACTAAGTCAGGCATCGCTCCATTCTACTCGGACAAGTACGCCAAGATCGGTCTCCAGGTGTCGGACCTGTACGACAAGGACTTGCTGCGCTCCAGGATAGGTCACGCTCTCGAGATCAAGAACGTCCTCATGGAACACCTCTACGGGAAGCCGCCGATTAGCGCCCCAGAATTGCTGGCTGAACTGAGCAACCAGGCCGAGATCCTGAGGCCGTATGTCGTAGACACCCACAGGCTGTTCACAGACGCCTTGAGGGAAGGCAAGTCCATCCTCCTTGAAGGCCAGCTCGGTTCTCTCAGGGATCCTGACCACGGGATCTACCCGTTCTCGACTTCATCGTCGACCGTCGCCGGCTACGCCGCCGTGGGAGCCGGACTCCCTCCCCATGCCATCCGTGAAGTCCTGGCAGTAACCAAGGCATACTCCAGCTGCGTGGGCGCGGGTCCCTTCGTCACCGAGCTCCATGGAGAAGAGGGCGAGGAACTCCGGAGGCGCGGCGGAGACGCCGGGGAATACGGCGCCAAGACCGGAAGGCCCAGGAGGGTCGGTTGGTTCGACGCGGTGGCAACACGGTACGGCGCATCGGTTCAAGGGGCCACTTCCATCGCCCTAACAAACCTCGATGTCCTGGGATACCTGGACACGATACCGGTGTGCGTTGCCTACGATATCGACGGACGTGTCACGACGGATTTCCCTCCGACCCGCGAATTGGGAAAAGCCAAACCGGTCCTTGAGAGCATGCCCGGGTGGAAACACGACATATCATCGGCACGTAGCCTCGCGGACCTCCCCAAAGAAGCCCGGGATTACGTGGCTATGGTCGAGCGCGAAACGGGCGTCAAGGTGAAGTGGATATCGGTCGGCCCGCGGAGGGAGCAGACACTCGAAGCCTAGACGCTTGCGACCCAAGGGACGCCAACCGCAGATGCGGTCGAGCTCGACAACACGATAGTGTGGGCCCCCTGGATCGCAGGCCGGTAAGCGCTTCTATTTCACAGCCATGCTGTAAATCCGCTGGGGGATATACACTTCCTTGACGAGCGTCTTGCCTTCGAGGTGCTTGGTGACCGCTTCTTCGGCCATGACCGCCTCGCGGGCCTCTTCCTGAGACGCGTCTCGCGGGACCGTGACGACGGCGCGGAGCTTTCCGTTTATCTGGACGGCAATCTCCACAGTCTCCTCAACGGTCTTGTCCTCGTCCCACGTCGGCCAGCTCTGCTTGTAGATGGGTTTCCCGAACCCTACGGTCTCCCATAGTTCCTCGGTCACGTGGGGGGCGACCGGGTTCAGGAGGTGGAGCAGCCGCTTGAACTCGCCGCGGGTGATCTTGCCCGCTTCGTGGAACTTGTTGGTGAGCTCCATCATGGCGGCAACGGCCGTGTTGAACTTCATCCGCTCATAGTCGAGGGTCACCCTCTTGGTTACCTTGTGCATCCTGACCTCGAACTCGGGTGAGAAACCCTCGCCCCTGACGAGCATGTCCTGCAACCGCCAGACCCTGTCCAGGAATCTACGGCACCCCTTCAGACCCTGCTGGGACCAAGGGATGGTCTGTTCGAAGGCGCCGATGAACATCTCGTATACCCTAAAGGAGTCGGCTCCGACTTCTTCAACGATTGAATCGGGGTTGATGACGTTCCCTCTGGACTTCGACATCCTCTCGCCGTTCTCACCCAGAATCATCCCGTGGGAGGTCCGCTTCATATAGGGTTCCGGCGTCGGCACGTACCCTATGTCGTAGAGGAACTTATGCCAGAAGCGGGAGTACAGAAGGTGCAGCGTGGTGTGCTCCATCCCGCCGTTGTACCAGTCCACCGGCATCCAGT
>CAZYFG010000038.1:0-2336 GCA_964646835.1 uncultured Eubacteriales bacterium
CTCTTCTGTCTACCCGGATGTATGCGCCCCGAGTACCGGCGCTTTTCTGGACTCCCCCGCGCGCTTTTTCCGCCAAAGCGGTCTTATCTCGCGCGTAAGAAGGAATCTCCCAGCAATATAGGCCACCTGGACCGGGAAGAACCGTGTTTCGCCTTCCACCTTTAAGAAGATCACGGAATCCACGAAATTCGGTTCGAGAGTCATCCACTTCTGGCGAGTCATTCCGGACCACGACGAAAGCCGCGTAGGTCATTCCGGTCACGCCCGGGTCGCCGAAACCGCATTCAGCATGGACACGTCCCCTGAGCCGCAAGCTTCTGACCAGACTCCTGACAGTCCTGAAGACGATCCCCCTGACTTCAGGACCGAACCATCGCTTTGCCTCTTCGACCTTCACCTTTAGCGGGATGCCCTTCTTCTTGGCCGCGCCCTTCTGTCTACCCTTGGCCCCCGAAAACCGGGACCTTACGGCCTTTAGAAAACCTGCCTTCGGTTCGGTTTTCGCGGAAGGAGCGGTCTCGGGCTCGACTGCTTTCTCCCCCTCCGGCGTACCGGTCTTCGAGCGTGACTTCCCTCCGAGAGGGAGTCGCAGTAACGGCACGCCTGCCAGAAGGATCCTGAGAGGGGCATCCGTTTCGTACTCGACTCCCAACAACCCCCCGAGAACTGTGGCACGCGCCATCCCGGCAGGTGTGATCTTGATGACAGCCTCCGGCGTCTCATGGAGCTCGGTTCCTCTGTCCTCCAAAAGGACCTCCAGATCGCCCTCCGCCCTGCACTCTCCCTGGACGGCGGCTCTCACGGGAAGCGCCATCGTGAGGAGGACAAGGAGCACAAGCCCGGCCAGCACCCAGAGAAGCACCTTAGCAACCACAAGGAGGACCGCCAGAAGGACAGCCATCAGTACGCCACCTCTAGTCTCGTTAGGGCAGGCCTTAGGACTGCACCGATTCCTCGTGCTAACGTCTTGCGTGCGGCTCCTCCAGTTCTCACAACGTGGGGAGCCACCCTGGCCGCCTTCGCTGCGAGAGGACGGGCTGCCGCTATCCCTTTGCCGACCGCCCTTCGCGTCATCTGGGCCACCCCAGCGACTCCCCGGAAAGCGACCTTCCGGAGCTCAAACGGCTCCCTTGAAACGACACCCTCCCGTCTCATCTCGCCCAATACCCAGAGTTCGCGGGCCTTTACGTCCGCGTCGTCGTCGAGGGCACGCTCCGGGACTTGGAATCCCGCGTCTATCGCATCCATTTCCCTGCGCATCCTGGCCACTTCCGCCAAACAACGCTCACACAAACTCAAGTGCTTGAGTATCTCCAGTTCCCGTTCAGACGAGAGCTCGGAGTCAAGAAACTCATACAGCGTCTCTTCGCTGGGACACGCATTCATGCCCACGAGTCACACCTGCCTCCGCCGGTCACTCTTCGTAATCTCCCATCACTCTGGCGAGAGCTTTGCGGGCCCGGAACAAGTTGGTCTTTACGGTCCCTATTGGCCAGCCCGTCTCCTCGCAGATCTCGCGATAAGAGAGGCCTTCCTGGTGGAAGAGGATCACGACCATCCTCTGCTCGACACTCAACGCCTCCATCGCTCTCCGCAGCATGTCGCGGGTTTCCCCAAGCTCCACCTGGACGGCCGGCCCGTCTTGGGTAGCCGCGGCGACCCCGCCCAGCGAGTCCGCCTCAGCAGGCTCCGGGTAGCCGCTCCAGGACACAGCCTCTTCCTGGATGCGCGCCATCTGTCTCCGCCGGCAATTCAGGCAGACGTTCAGCGTCACCCGCCTCACCCACGGCTTCAACGGGCAGCCGGGTCGAACCGTCTTGATCCCTCTGAAGATCGCCAGATAGCTCTCTTGGCAAAGGTCCAGGACCTCTTCACGGTTGCCGGTCATCCGGTAGCAGAGCGAGTATATGTATCCCCGGAACATATCGCAGAACTGCTGAAACCCTTCCTGTTCGGCTTCACTTATGTCCGCCATCCGCTTCTCCCCGTCTGTCCCTTCAGTGAACTAGTACACCGGCCGAAAGGAAAAGGTTTCACGGGAGACCAAGAAATATCACGCGCCGGGATAAGTCACCGGCCAAGCACTCCGGACAACTCCTTGAGGAGCACTGGGAGTCCGTCCACCATCTTCTCGAACTCTTCGAGGCGGTAGAACTCGTTGGGCCCGTGGACGTTCTCATCCGGGCTGGACGTCGCGAAGAACACCAGGTAGGTCCCGAGAATGTCCAAGAACGCCCTGGCCACCGGCAAAGTCCCTCCCAGCCTGACGATGACCGGTTCCCTCCCGTACATGTCTTTCAGCACCTTCGACATGACCGGCATCGTCGGGTGTTCGA
>CAZYFG010000038.1:2346-2566 GCA_964646835.1 uncultured Eubacteriales bacterium
GGGACGTGAATTGCCGGGAAACGCCGTAACATTGACGCGGACTCCGGGAGGCGTGTGCTTCTCAACGTGCTCTCTCAAAAGGGCAACGATTGTGTCCGGTTCCTGATGGGGTACAAGCCTGCAGGTTATCTTGCACGATGCCCTGGCAGGGATGATTGTCTTCACGCCCTCACCCTGGAAGCCTCCCCACATGCCGACGACATCCAGGGTCGGCCTGGCC
>CAZYFG010000038.1:2664-4495 GCA_964646835.1 uncultured Eubacteriales bacterium
ACCTTTCCTTGCCTGTCCTTCATGCTCGCGACGATCTGGGATAGGGCGATAAGCGGGTTGTTCACGGCGCCGCCGGCGCCTCCCGAGTGAAGGTCCTGCCTGGGGCCTTGCACGTCGATCTGGATGCCGCAGAGCCCCCTGGAACCGGTGGTTAGCGACGGGATCTCGCGGGAGTACATCCCGCCGTCCACGGAGACAACCAGATCGCATCTTAAGAGGTGCTTCTTGTCGGCCAGGAAAACCTTAAGATTGGGGCTGCCGATCTCCTCTTCGCCTTCAAATAGGAACTTGACGTTGACGGGCAACCCGTCTCCCCGAAGGGCTTTCTCGACGGCCACGATTGCAGGAAACACGCCGCCTTTGTTGTCGGCGGCTCCGCGGGCGAACACCTTCCCGTCCCTTATCTCAGGTTTGAACGGTTCGGTCATCCACTCGTCGAGCGGGTCTGCGGGCTGGGTGTCGTAGTGCCCGTAGATGAGGACTGTGGGAGCCCCAGGGTCGCGGGCGGCGGCCCTCCCGTAGACAATCGGATGGCCTCCGGTTGGGATCACCCGGACATCCTGGAACCCTGCCCTCTCCATCCTCGCCTTGAGCCACTGGGCGGCTCTCTCAATATCGGGTTTGTGCTCGGGCAACGCGCTGACGCTGGGAATGGAAAGAAACTCCAGGAACTCGTCTATGTAGGACATTCTCGATCTCCTTTCCGCGGGAGCTATGTTCCGTACTCCTTCATAATCACTATACTTGATGTAATCGAACTCTTGTAATCGGCGCATTGGGAGGCACCATCACATGGACGCAGTGCTCTTTGACCTAGACGGCACACTCATCGACACAACCAGTGCTATCCTCGCGAGTCTTCAACATACGCTCTGGTACTTTACCGGTGAGAAGTGGGAGAAGGAGCGGTTCAGAGCCTACCTGGGGATCACCTTGGACGACGTCTTGCGGGACCTGGTCCCGGACCACGCTGAGGAGGCCCGGGACGTCTATGTCAAGCACAATCTCGAGATGCACAAAGAGGCCGTCAAGCCGTTCCCGGGGTCGCTTAAGACCCTAAGAGAGCTTAAGAACCGGGGGATAAAGCTGGCCATTGTGACCTCAAAGCGCCGGCATTCGGCATTGGTCGGCTTGGAGGTCACCGGTCTTCAGGGGTATTTCGATGCAATGGTGTTCTTTGAGGACACGTCACTCCACAAACCTGATGCCGAGCCGGTGCTCAAGGCCTTGGACCTTCTGGGAGTCCAGCGGGGGTCCGTCTTGATGATAGGCGACAGCGTCTATGACATAAGGGCCGCGAAGAACGCGGCCCCCTTGTTGGCGCACGTGGACATCAAGTCGGCCGGAGCGGCCTACGGACCATCAGGCAGGGCTCTTCTCTCGGAAGAGCGCCCCGACTACCTCCTGGACTCCGTTAGCGACGTCCTGACGATCATTCAGAACCCCGGCATTCAGAGCCCCGGTCTCACTTGAACGACACGTCTCCGCTGACGGTGTCAACTTCGATCTTCGTTCTGCCTGCCCCTATCGACCCTGACGCCTGACGCCGTCCGGGTGACTTCGTGACGTTGAGGGCTCCGCCGAAGTCGCTGATGGACCCGCTCACGGTCTTCGCCTGAACCGTGCCGCCCGTCCCCTCTGGCACTTCAACTTCTATGTCACCGCTAACGGTCTTCACAAACAGCTCTTCCATATCGCTTCCCAGGGCACCCTCAAAATCCCCCGAGACCATATTCGCGTCAACGCGCAGTGGATTCTCGTCCACGTAGACATCACCGGACACGCTGTCCAGAGCCAGGCGACCTTTTACTCCGCTAACCTGTATGTCCCC
>CAZYFG010000038.1:4505-6169 GCA_964646835.1 uncultured Eubacteriales bacterium
GACACCGTGTGGACATCCAGGTCCGAGTCTTCCGGAACGTTGAGCACGAAGGATGGAAGCAAGCTGATACTCGCAGGCACCGAGCTGGGCCTTGTGAGCTCCAGGTAGAGAGTCTTGCCGGAGTATCTCGGTACCAGCCTGATCTCTTCTGCGTACCGCTTGGCGTCTTCAACGGTTCTCGCCCGGACCCTTATTGTGGCGATCCCGGTAACCGAACCTGTGCCATCACCCGTCACGACGACATCACCCACGGCGCGCACGGAAAGGCCCGTGACGCCTGTCCCGAACGCCTCGTTGATTGGGACCTCCACGGTGTGTGTCTGAGAGCCGGCGAGGAAGTCCCCAAGCCCGCTGATGTGGATTAAGCCGCCCCATGCGGAACCTACGCTATAGACCCACGCGGATGCCAGAATGAGAACGATGAGGAACACCGCGCCCCCGCTTATCCGCACGTTCACCTCCGGGTCCCGGGAGAAGACGATGTACTCTATGCCCAGGAGCACAAAGGCCAACGGCCACCATTTGAGGAAGCCTTCCTGGAAAGCGGGAAACACTCCGTATAACTCCAGCGCCAGCGCGACACCAAGCGCCACGAGGACAAGTCCCAGCGTGTACTTGCCTACTGTCCTCCGCATCTCAATCACTCTCCTCTTCGCCTAGCCGTGCAATACGCTTTGCGGAGGGAAGGGTAACGGGCTTCCGTGGCAGAACATGGGACGTTGGAACCTTGCATACGAGGAGGTACTCAAGTGGACCTGAAGCCTTTCCCAGTTCGAGTCCCGCCCCCGCCGGAAACGCCGTCCAGGCCCGTAACCGATGTGGTTCACGGCGTGGCGATTGAGGACCCTTACCGCTGGCTTGAGGACGGCCAGAGTCCCGACACCCTGAAGTGGACTGAAGCCCAAAACAGACGGACCGAGGACGTCATTGGGCAGATCCCTTCCAGGGGCTTCTTCATCGAGGAGCTCACCCGTTCCCTATCGGAAGACTACGTAGGTTCACCCGTCTTCCGGGGGAACAGGTTGTTCTACCTGAAGAGGACCGGCGGACAGAACCAGCCCGTTTTGTGCGTACGGGAACTCACGGGGAGCGCGCCCGAACGGGTCATCCTTGATCCCAACAAAGCCAGCGCCAAAGGGATCGTGGCTCTCGATTGGTGGTATCCCTCCCTAGACGGCAAGAGACTCGCCTACGGTTACTCTGAGCGCGGAGACGAGTGGAGCGTGCTCAGAGTCCTGGACCTGGAATCCGGCGAGGTCTTGCCGGACGAAATCGAAAGGGCCAGGGGCGCAGGCGTGACGTGGGAGCCGGACGGCAAGGGTTTCTACTATAGCAGGTACCCCAAGCCGGGGGAAGTCGCACCGGGAGAAGAGAACTACAACCGTCACCTGTACCACCACACCTTGGGCCGGGATGTCAAAGAGGACCCCAAGGTTTTCGGTGAGGGCCGCCCCAAAGAGGAGATGTTCGGCACCTCCCTTTCGGACGACGGCAAACACCTGATCCTCACCGTGGGACACGGGTGGAACAGCACCGATATCCTCGTGCGAGAGGAAGGCGACGTTAACAGCCCCTTCACGCCGGTCGTCGAGGGGCTTGATGCCCTGTGGAGAGGCAGGATCCACGGCGGTACCCTTTACATGATGACGAACTACAAGGCGTCC
>CAZYFG010000038.1:6179-7347 GCA_964646835.1 uncultured Eubacteriales bacterium
ACCGGATAGTGGCGGTGGATCTCGGTGACGTGGCCGAGGAGTCATGGCGCGACGTCGTTCCCGAGGACCCGGAGGTAACGCTCACGGGGTTCTGGATTTGCGGAGGATACCTGGTTGTCACCGGCATGAAGGACGCATCTTCACGTCTTTTCGTCTACCATCTGGATGGCTCCGGCAAGCGAGAGATACGGCTTCCGGTACTGGGCACGGTGGGGTCGGTAACGGGACAGGTCGGAAGCCCTGAGGTCTTCTTCGATTTTCAGTCGTTCGCCCAAAGCAACGCGATCTACCGGTTTTACGTGGACGGTTCAGGGAGCCCCGAGTTAGTCCTCGCGGTCACGGTCAAGCAAGTCTTCTACCCGTCCAAAGACGGGACCCGGATCCCCATGTTCATCGTCCACCGGAAGGACCTCCTGGAAGGCAATGGGGCAAAGAAGCCTCACCCCACCGTCCTCACAGGCTACGGAGGTTTCAACCTGGCAAGAGTCCCGACCTACGCTTCGACGGTGTTGCCCTGGATAATGAGCGGGGGGATCTACGCGTCGGCCAACCTCCGCGGCGGCAACGAGTACGGAGAAGCATGGCACCGCGCCGGGATGCGCGAGAACAAGCAGAACGTGTTCGACGATTTTCTTGCCGCAGCGGAGTACTTGATAAGGGAAGGCTACACCGACAAAGAGCACCTGGGCAGCTGGGGACGGAGCAACGGCGGCCTCCTGGTCGGAGCGGCGATGACCCAACGTCCGGACCTGTTCAAAGCGGTGTCCTGCGGGGTCCCTCTCCTGGACATGGTGAGGTACCACAAGTTCCTGATCGCCTACATCTGGGCGTCTGAGTACGGAGACCCGGACGACCCTGAAGCGTTCAAGTATCTGTACGCCTACTCGCCGTACCACAAGGTAAGGGACGACGTGTCTTACCCGGCGGTCCTCTTCTACACGGCTTCGTCTGATTCCAGGGTCGACCCGATGCACGCCCGGAAGATGACCGCGCGGCTCCAAGCCGCCCAGGCAAAGAGCGGCAGCGACAACCCCGTGCTCCTTGTGGTTGAGTCCGACGCCGGTCACGGCGTGGGCAAGCCGCTCTACAAGGTAGTCCAGGAACAGGCGAATATGTGGGCATTCCTTGCCTGGCAGCTGGAGCTGGAGGTCGGGGACTAGGGGGACAA
>CAZYFG010000038.1:7357-12569 GCA_964646835.1 uncultured Eubacteriales bacterium
GCGGCCGTTCTTACGGCCCGGCGAACGCGGATATACTGTACCAGGAACACACCACGACCTTCTAAGGAGAGTGGTCCCATGTCCTGGCTTACCTGGGCCATCGTAGCCGCCGTCTTCTGGGGCGTCGGCCCCATTTTCGCCAAACTGGGACTTGAGAAGCCCGACGCGCTGACAGCGCTCCTCATCCGGAGCGTCGCTGTCGTCGCGGTGCTGGTAGTGTGGGTCTTGGTCCGCGGCGACTTCCGGGGCAGCTTTGCCGAGGTGAACGGCAGGACTTGGGTCCTCCTTCTCCTGGAAGGGGCGTCCGCTTCCGTGCTTGCCCACTTCGCCTATTTCAAGGCCTTGCAGGAAGGCAGCATCGCCGGCGTCGTCCCGATTGCCGCCGCCTATCCCCTGATCTCCGTGGCTCTTTCTGTGATACTGTTAGGAAGCAAACTATCCGTGGGAAAAGGCATTGGGGCTATCGTGACCGTCCTGGGGGTCTACTTGCTGCAGCGATACTAGAGCCAGTGCCTCCCGCGGGACGAACGGAGGATCTCCCGTGGCTTTCTCTGTGGCCCTCATCCAGCATGAAGCATACGACGCAAGGTCGTCGGGAGACGGCCTCGCCAGGGTCCTGAACCTGATTGACCAAGCCGCCGAGGCCCGTCCTCGCCTGGTGGTCCTCCCCGAGTGCAGCTACCCGGGGTACTACTTGGGTCTTGAGGGGAACCCGTCAGGAGCCCTTTCGGGTTGGGAAGACGCCTTGAGGCGGTTTCGGGAAAAAGCCAGGCTCCACAAGACCTACCTGGTGGCGGGCTTGGCCGAGCTCGACGGAGACAAGGCGTACAACTCGGCCTACCTGATAGGCCCGGACGGAGAGATCATCGGGAGGTCCAGGAAGACATTCCTCTGGCACTTTGACTCCAGGTGGTTCGCCGCCGGAGATGAGTACCGGGTGTTCGACACGGCCCTCGGAAAGATAGGCATCCTCATCTGCGCAGACGGGAGACTGCCCGAAATCGCGAGAGTGCTTGCGCTCAAGGGCGCCGAGATCATCGTGGACCCAACCAACTGGGTGACGACCGGCAAAGACACTGAGTCACTCCGGAACGCCCAGCCAGACTGGATCATCCCGACGCGGGCTTTGGAGAACGGAGTATGGTTCCTGTGCGCCAACAAAGTAGGCCGGGAGGCCGAATCAGTCGTCTACTGCGGGCAGAGCCTCGTGGCGTCGCCCGACGGCGCAGTACAGGTAAAGGGCTCAAGCGGCTCTCCGGAGATCATCACGGCGAGAGTCGATGTGAACCCGCGGGACAAACAACGGGCATTAGCCCTCCGCAAGGAATGGTTCCGAGAGGAATACTCGCTTCTTCTCGCGCCGAACGAAAGGGTTCCGCTGGCATCCGTGCTGGAAACGCCCCTCGCTCCTGCCAAGTCTCTCTGCTACCTGGCAGTCGTGCAGATGGACAGAGACATCTCGCTGCAGGAATTCCTATCATCCGGCGCATCTATGGCGAGAAGGATGGCGGAGCAAGGAGCCGACCTCATCGTCTTTCCGGAACTCCCCGTAACCGTCATGAGGGACTTCGCCGGGCCGATCACCGAAGCCCTCCAGCCCGTAAGCATTGCGACGGGTGCCACCATAGCCGTAACCACAAAAGCGGGGAAACGTCCGGTCACGACGATCCTTGACCCGAAAGGAAAGGTGACTACTCTGGGCGCAGATGGCCCGACCGCCCAGGTCGTCGACATTGGAGGCACGAGGACCGGCTTCCTTTTGGGGAATCAGGGGTTCGTACCCGAAGAGACGAGGCTTCTGTTCCTCAAGGGGGCCGACCTGATAGTCTGGCAGACCGACTCGGCAACAGGGAGAGAGAAGCAGACAGCCATCACGAGAGCCCTTGAGAACCGGGTGTTCGTGGCGCTCGCCAACTGCGCGTCAAAGGGTCCGGCCAGGACCTCACTGGTCGTATCTCCCGGAGGGCGCCTCTTGGCGGAGACCTTCCCTTCATCGCGGCAAGCCATAGTGGCCCAGGTCTCTCCCGCCGAATCGCGAGTGAAGGAGCTCGTTCGAGGGACAGACGCATTCAGGAACAGAACCCCGTCTCTATACGGTCCCTTGGGTTCGCTATAGAATGACCGAGCAAAGCGCTGTCGTCTGGGTCTCCCCGCGAGGGGACGTTTCGAGCCCCAGGATTCAGAGAGAATAGGAGCGTCCTTCTTGAGCCAGTTCCGCGTGGGGGAATACGTCTCTGCACTCCCTGAGCAACTCGTCCTCGTCGTAGAGTGGCCATAGATGCGTTAAGAGGAGCCGCTTGACACCCGCCGTGGCTGCGATTTCGCCTGCCTGTCGCGCGGTAAGGTGTCCGGGTGCCACGTAATCGGCATCGGCCTGAACACCGGAAGCCTCGCAGAGGAACAGGTCAGCGCCCTTCGCCGCCTCGACCAGTGCATCACAGGGACGCGTGTCGCCCGAATAGGCCAAGACGCCCCCCGGTCCCTCCACCCTTACCGCAAACGAAGGTATCCCGTGGACACCCTGGTGGAAACTGAGCCTCAGTGGCCCGACTTCCAGAGACATGCCCGGAGATAGGACATGCCCCACGGTGGCCTCCTTGTACGTCAGGAGTGCGAACTCGGTTTCCGGTTGAGAGGGCGCGTATATGCGGACATGGTGTGGGAGCTCTCTGTAACGGACATGCGAGGCCGCCGCATAGCGGAGAACGGTCACGTCTGACATGTGGTCAAAATGGAGGTGCGACAGGACTACCGTATGTATCTTCGACAAGGGACCCACATGCTCTTGGAAGCGGGCCAGCACTCCGGGACCGCAGTCCAGAAGGACCCCTGTGCTCGCGCCCTGGTCGTCGCACTCAACCCAGTAGCCGGGGCCCGCCCCGCCGCCCGGAGGGTAAGGGGAATACCTGCCCAGAACCGTCAACTTCACGGCCGATCACCTCTTGAACTCCGGGTGTCTCACGTTTGTCTTCGCCCTGTATGTATGCTATCATATTCTCTGCACCGAAGCGGTGGGGGTTTAGCTCAGCGGAAGAGCGCACGGTTCACATCCGTGAGGTCACTGGTTCAAGCCCAGTAACCCCCACCAATTCCTTTTTCTAACAGGACGACCTCTTGTGTCCCATTCGCCCCTAACGCCATCCGGATTAGCTTCGACCGGCCTTTCTTAGTTTCATAAGGAGTAGCGTTCTCGGCGAACCGTCTTCCCACTTGGCGGTCAGCCTCGCCTCGGCCTTGAACCCGACCTTCTGGTAGCAGCGCCGTGCGCGCGCGTTGTCTTCGTCAACTCTCAGGAAGATCTCCTGAAGCGCCGTCGTCGAGAAGTATCCCTGCACCAGTGTCTTGACGGCGTCCTCTCCAAGCCCGCGGTCCCAAAGGCGCTTCTCACCTATATAGACCCGCATTTCGGCAGTTCTGAGTCTCCAGGATATGTTCAGGAGTTCAATCTCACCAATCATCTGTCCGTCAAGGAGCTCTATGGCGAAAGTCCTGTGCTGCAGGGTTGACCTTAGGTGCCAATCTCTCGCGTCCTTTACCGACTCGAACTTCTTGCCTGCCCAGCGGATGATTTCCGCATCCTTCTCCCATTCCATCAGTTGGGGGATGTCCCCGTCCTCTACCGGGCGCAACCTCACTTTCCTGCCCTCTAAGACCCGGAGTTTCCCACTCCGACTGTCTTGTCGCAACGACATCCGACACGCCTCTTTCCTGCCCGGTTCTCGCAAAATGACGTCTACCAGGTAGTTCTGGGATTTCTACGAGAGGCGTACGATTTCCCTGCCCATGGCGGGATGTAAATTAGGGCAGTCCTAGAAGCGAGTGACTGCCCTAACAGTATGAGATGTCCGCGCGACAAATCGCGCTGACTAAGCTATCTGCCTCACGAAAGACGGCTTGATAAGATGCTCCATCTTGTTGCGCCGCAGGGCGCACTCAAGGATACCGTTCACCAGGTCGGTGTAAGACCAACCGCCTTTCTCGGCTATCCGTGGGTAATCCGAGAACCCCGGCGCCAATCCGGGAAGGGGGTTAATCTCCATGACGTTGGGTACTCCGTTCCGGTCGAGCCGCAGGTCCACCCGGGCCAAGTCACGACAGTCCAGAGCCCTGTACGTCCTCAAGGCGGTATCCTTCAAGGAAGCCTCCAGGTCCGCCGTTACGGGTGCCGGGCACATGTAGTAGACTTCATCCGACCAGTCTGTCTTGAACTGCCTGGAGTAGACCCGGGCATGGTCATCGGGGATGGCGTCGAAGTTTATCTCCATCACCGGGAAGATGACCGGGTTCCTGTTCCCCAGGATGCCCACGGTAAACTCCCGACCGGGAAGGAACTCCTCCACCAACACAGGCTGGCGATAGAGAGCGAGAAGCCTGCCGGTCTCCCTGGTGAGTTCATGGATGTCCCTGCAATAGGAGTTCGAGGACACGCCCATGCTTGAACCCTCGTGGGCGGGCTTCACGAACAGCGGGAACTCCAATCCCGAGACGTCGATCTCATCGGTCGAGGCAAATACCCGGAATCCAGGAGTCGGGATCCCGTGATAGGCCAAAACCTTCTTGGTAAGAGGTTTGTCGAGGGTGAGCGCGAGGGTGAGCACTCCTGAGCCTGTGTAGGGGATGCCGAGCATCTCCAGCATGGACGGGATGTGGCTTTCCCGGGACTCTCCCCTGAGTCCCTCACACATGTTGAAGACGATGTCCAAACGGTTGGATAGAAGTTTGAGGTACGCTGTGTCGTTTCCCTCAATCATCTGCACTTCGTGACCGTTCGCGCGAAGCGCGAGAGCTACTGCCGCTACTGTCGACTCCGAATCCAATTCGGCGCCCAGGTCTGGAGGCTCTCCCTCCTCCGGCGGGGCACCTTTGAGGTTGTACATTACGCCGACAACGGCCATCCCAACCACTTTCCCCCTTCATAGGGCTTTGTCGCAGTGAATTATTGCACGGAGGCAAATCACCGTCAACAGGAATAGCGTTGGCGGCGGGATGTCCCATTCGCCCAGCAAGGGGCTCCGGATCAGCCCTCAATCAACCTTCAGTCAGTGGACGTCGCCTATGGCTTGAGGCTGCTCGCGGGACTTCTCGGCGACCACCGGGAGACCGACCAGGTCCTCGCCGGCTTCCTTGGCCAGGGCGATCCCCAGGACCTCATCCATGTGGCTCACGAAGGACACGCTCATCTCGTCCCGGATGTTGGGCGGCACCTCCTCCA
>CAZYFG010000038.1:12683-13555 GCA_964646835.1 uncultured Eubacteriales bacterium
AGTATGACGCTCATGATCCCGGCCCTGTGGGCGGCCAGCACCTTCTCCTTGACGCCGCCTATGGGAAGCACCCTTCCCCTCAGAGTGACCTCGCCGGTCATAGCGATATCGTGTCTCACCGGGCGGTTCGTGAGGGCAGAAGCCATGGCACAGGCCATGGTGATTCCCGCTGACGGTCCGTCCTTGGGGATGGACCCTTCGGGCACATGGATGTGGATGTCCACGTTCTCGTAGAATTCCTCATTGAGACCCAAGTCGAGGGCTCTGGAGCGGAGGTAGCTCAGGCCCGCGTAGGCCGATTCCTTCATCACGTCCCCCATCTGACCTGTAAGCGTCAGCTTGCCCTTGCCCTTCACCACGCTTACCTCTACCGAGAGGATATCCCCTCCGACGTCGGTAACCGACAGGGCCGTCGCCACGCCGACCTGGTTCTCCTTCTCGGCCTGGCCGTAATGGAACCGGGGGATCCCGAGGTACTTGGCCATATTCTTTGAAGTGATACGCACACGCTTGCTTTTTCCGGAAACGAGGTCCTTGGCCGTCTTCCTGCAAATGGTCGCGACTTGCCTCTCCAGGTTCCTGACGCCCGCCTCGCGAGTGTATGACCTGATCATCTCCCGGAGCGCGTCTTTGCCGATGGCCAGATGAGACGGCTTAAGCCCGTGCTCTTTGAGCTGCTTGGGGATAAGGAACTGGACTCCTATCTGCGTCTTTTCCTCCTCGGTATATCCCGGAAGAGTGATGACTTCCATGCGGTCCAGAAGCGGCCTCGGGATGCTGTGACTCGAGTTGGCCGTAGTTATGAACATGACCCGCGAAAGGTCAAAGGGTACCTCAAGGTAGTGGTCGCTGAAGGTGTAGTTCTGCTCGGG
>CAZYFG010000039.1:0-13019 GCA_964646835.1 uncultured Eubacteriales bacterium
CCATGGGCTTAAGCGATATCGTCGGTACCCTTCGTCCGTCGCTGGAGGCAGACATCTTGGTAGTCGACGGCGATCCCCTGGCCGACATCAGCGTGCTCTCTCCCTTCAATTCTCGAATCGAGATGGTAATCGCGAGGGGAAGGATAGCCCACCACAATCTTTTCCCTGTGGATGGAGGTGAGGAGCCCAGGTAACGCTCAAGGGCTCAACTAGACTGATTGGACCTCATCGTAACTTGTTGAACCTAACCACAGAAAACGGAGGAGTGTACGATGCGAAGAGAGCTTAGAGCACTGTCGGCCGTTGTACTCATTCTGGTTCTGGGACTCTCAATGGTAGCCTGTTCGAAACCTGAGGAGAAGAAGGACGACACCGCTGTGTATCCGTCCAAACGTATCGAGCTGGTAGTCCCGTATGCTCCAGGCGGAATCACAGACCTGACGGCCAGGGCGTTGGCCTCGGTCCTGCCTGAGATCCTCGGTCAGCCGGTTGTTGTCGTCAACAAGTCGGGCGGCGCCAGGCTGGAGGGCGGCCAGTATCTCGCCACCAGCAAACCTGATGGCTATACCATCGGGCTGTTCCCGCCGTCCGTGGGATGGCCGGAGCTGCACTTCAAAGATCACCCGTACTCCAGCGACGATCTCATCCCGGTAGCGCAGATCATCTGCACCCGTCAAGTCATGTTCGTGAAGGCGGACTCGGAGTACGATTCCGTTGACGACATCATCGCAGCCTTGGAAGACCCCTCGGCCAAGATCAACGTGGGCGTGACGGCCCAGGGAGCGGTTCCTCACCTTACCTCGGTGGCGTTTGGAGCAGTCATCGGCAAGGCCGACCAGATTGTGCCCATACCGCTAGGCGGTGACGCGGGCGTCGCGAAGGAAGTTCTAGGTGGACACGTGCCGGTGGGCGTAGCCACTATCACGGGCGTCTGGAGCCAGATTGAGGCAGGCACCCTTAAGCCCCTCGCCGTGACTGGTTCCGCACGGGTGGAGGGCTTGGACGACGTCCCTACCTTCGAAGAGCTCGGGTACTCGCTCGGCATTCCTGACAGCGAGAACACAATCTACGTCCCGAAGGACACCCCAGAAGACGTCGTGAAGAAACTCGACGAGGCCCTGGCTACGGCAGTCGAGCATGCCGGGTTCACATCGATAGCGAGCAAGGCAGGTATCCCGACCGACTTCTACGGCCACGAGGATTACATGAAGACCTACGAAAGCAAGAAAGCGGCGCTCGAAGAGATCATGACCAAGCATGACCTTATCAAGTAGTATGTGAGTTTCCAAAGGGGCTCCAAGAAGGGGGACTGCGGGGGATCTTGGGGATCCTGGGGATCCTGGGGATCCCGGGGGCTTTGGGGGACTTCGTTCTCTCCCGTTGGGCCTGCCAAAGCCCCCCTTCTCGGGCCTTGCATCCTGGGATTGTATGTCGGCCTTATTTTCGGCCTCATGTCTTGGCCAACTGGCCTTACATCTTAGTATTGCACCATGGCCTTGCATGTTGGCTCTACATCCTGGCCATCCATACTGGCCTTCCATCCGGTGCCGGGGCGGTCGCCGCGAGGCGCCTGGCACAGAGGAGGTGTTCTCGTGTCTAGTAGCGTGACAATGGACCTGTTCCTAATAGCCATGGGGGCTCTGTTTCTCGCATACAGCCCTTCGACCGGCCTCGGAACCAGAGCCATGCCCGGGGCGGCGATGGTGCCGGCTTGGCTTGCGGGATCGCTTATACTTCTCGCCGTTGCGGACATCTTGGTCTCCCGTCTGCGGGCGAGCAAAGCGCCTGCCAAATCCGCCGGCGACTCTGCGGAGAGCGCGGAGAGTGCGGAACGCAAGTCAGCGTCAATCTTCATATTGCTGGGAGCCGGAGCGTTGCTTCTTACCGCACTTATCGGGCTTTTGCCCGCGATTGCAGTCATGGGCGCCTTGATGTCGTGGCGAATAGGTTGGGGTCCTCGATGGAAAAACGTCGCTCTGGGCGTATGCTTGTCACTTGTCTTGTACTACCTGTTCACCGTGACTTTCCAGATCGAGTTCCCAACCGGCTACCTTATGGATCTGATTGGAGGTTAGGCATTTGCTCCTAGACGCTTTCAGACAAGTGCTGGCATCTCCCTCGCTGTTGTTCGGTTCCTTGGTGGGAGTGTTCCTCGGAACTGCCGTTGGAGTACTGCCGGGATTAGGGCCGGTGGCAACGATGGCCCTCCTTCTGCCTTTCACGTTCGGGCGCGACCCGCTCGTATCGATTATCCTCCTATCAGGCGTATACTACGGAGCGATGTACGGCGGCTCAACCACGTCAATACTGTTCAAGGTTCCCGGCGAAACGGCGAGCCTTCTGACTGCTGTCGAAGGCTACGAGATGAGCCGGCAGGGCAAGGCGGGGCTGGCCCTCTTCATTTCCGCGGTAGGTTCTTTCCTCGCGGGGACGCTGGGCGTGGTGGCTCTAAGCTATATGGCTCCCGGGCTGGCGAAAGTGGCCCTGGCGTTTGGTCCGTTCGAATTCCTCATGATCGTGACACTGGGTCTCGTGCTCCTGGCTAACCTGATGGAAGGCAATCCTATTCGCAGCCTGGCCCTGGCCGTAGCGGGCGCGCTGTTCATGACCATTGGGATGGATACCCTAAGTGGAAAGATAAGGTACACTTTCGGATTGAGGAGCCTCTGGGGCGGCTTTGAGTTTGTGCCCATCATAATGGGTTTGTACGGGATATCGGAGCTGGCGAGCCTGGCGTCCGACCACGGAGAGGTCGTCCAGATCGCGAAGGTCAGGGCCCGCGACCTATACCCCAAATGGTCCGAGGTGAAGCCCACCGTTCCCGCCATGTTTCGAGGCGGTGTGGTCGGTCTCATAGTCGGCCTGCTGCCGGGCCCGGCGACAGTCCTGGCATCGTTTGTGGCGTATGCCGTCGAGAAGGCAGTCTCGCCGTTCAAGGCCATGTTTGGCAAGGGCTCGCCCCAAGGAGTCGCGGCGGTCGAATCGGCGAACAACTCGGCAGTCTCCGGAGCGCTTGTGCCGCTTCTGGCGTTGGGCATTCCCTTCGCGCCTGCCACTGCCGTGCTGCTGAGCGGCTTCATGATTCACGGCCTGACCCCGGGACCGCTAATGCTGCAGCAGACCCCCATCATCTTCTGGATCGTCGTAGCGAGCATGTATATCGGGAACCTGCTGTGTCTGGTCATGAATCTACCTCTGGTGGGGTTCTTTGCCCGATTGATGTATGTTCCAAAGCATATCCTGGTGCCGAGCATCGTGAGCATTATGGCCGTCGGGGCTTACTCGATTCGCGGAACCATGTTTGACGTGTGGGTCATGTTCGCTGCGGGACTAGTCGGCCTCGCTTTGCGAGCCGCCAAGCAGAGCCCGCTTCCTCTTTCAGTGGGAATGATTATGGGGCCGATCATTGATTCCACCATGCGTCAGTCGCTCATGATGTCGGGCGGGAACCTCGGCGTGTTCCTCAAGAGGCCTTTGAGCCTGGTTATGGCGGTGGCCACTGTGGCGGCATTGGTCTACGCGGTGCACAAGGCGGTGCGCTTCTCCACTCAGAAGGCTGACCAAGTTGGGCAGGAGGCGTGAGGGCGGGAGGCTCGCGAGTTTCTGCCTTCGCCAAGTGAGTCTTATCCGAATGGGGCCCCAAGTAGGGGGCCCTTAAGTTTTGGCGTATCCTCCAGCCTGCGAGGCAGGTTTCCCTGTTGGCGTCATCTGGGTTCCACGGCACACATCCTTGGAATTCATCGGCCCCACGTGTTCCCCGTGGCTATGTCCGAGCAAGCCCAAGATCCCGAGCGATCTCCCGCCATGCCCCCGCAATGAAGTCCGTCATGTTTTTCATCGCGGCGAATCGGTGCTATGTCCCATGTGACCTAAGTAGGTTTCTCATTCGGGGTATTCCAGTGAACTTAACATATGTGTTAAACTACGCATAGATTTATTGGGGTAAGTTAACATGGCAACATAGTGAGGGAGGAGAGCACTATGGCCAAGGGCGGATTGCCGGATGTGGCAGCCAGGTTGAGGGAAGCCAGGGACAAGTCAGGGCTAACCCAGAAACAGGTGGCGCGGTTGCTCGGTACCACGGATGCCCAGGTGAGTTTCTGGGAGACTGGAAGGCGTCCAATAGACCTAGCCTCTCTGACAAGAATCGCAGACATCTACGCGCATTCGTTATCTTGGTTCCTTGATCAGGAGCCGGATGAGCCGCAGGAAATTCGAGTCGCGTTTCGAGCGGGCGATCTGTGCGAGGGAGATCTGAAGGAGATCGCTTGGGCAAGGCGATTCGTTCGAAATCTGGACTTCCTGATGGACGTTTCTGGAGCGGGAAAGCATGAGTGACATCAAGGCAGCTGCAAGACAGAAAGCACGGGAAGCCAGAAGAGCACTTGGTGCAAGCGAGACCGAGCCCCTTGATCTGGCAAGGGTCTTGAGAATGAACAGGGACATCACCATTATTCGCAAACCCTTCGATGGGAATGTCTCAGGCTGTTTCCTGCGCGGTCGATTGTGCAGCGTGGTTCTCCTCAACTCAAAGCGTACGGTAGGCCACATGAACTTCACTCTGGCACACGAGCTCTACCACATTGACTTTGAGCCGGGGCTGCAAGGCAGCGTCTGCCTCGTTGACGAGGGTGCCTGGAACAAGTCGGAGAGTGAGCAGATCGCCGATGAGTTTGCCGGGAATCTTCTTGTGCCGGATGCAGGACTTGAGCAGCAGATGTATCGCCTGAAAAGAGGCAACAAGCCGGCAGTGACCATGGCAGAGATGATCGAGATAGAGCAGTATTTTGGGGTAAGTCACCGGGCTATGCTGAGGCGGATGATCAGTACTGGCTGGTTGGATGAGGACACAGCCGCTTCTCTTAGGGAAGGAGTCACCTCAATAGCTCGCAGTCTCGGGTATGATACGACACTCTATTCCCAACCTGGTGATTTCGTGGTGCTATCCCCTTACGCTCGACTTGCCAAGAGTTCGTTCGAAGAGGGGGGGATTACATGGGGGAAGTACCGTCAGCTCATGGTTGAGGCCGGGTTGGCCGGACTGCTCTCGCTGGAGGAGGAATCGTGCCTAGAGGATGAGGGTAGAGAGAGTTGAGCAACCAGTGATCTTTGATAGCGATTGTCTTTCGGCGTTCGCTGCCTTTTCTGACGGCATCAAGATCATCAAGGAGACCCTGGGTGATATCTGGACAAGCAGTCATGCGATAGGCGAGATCTCAGAGGGCCCCGACAACGTCTATCTAAGTGTCAGATCTGCAGAGAAAAGCAGTACGCTCGGGGTGTACAAGATAAGGGCCGGAGGTCCAGCCATGGAGCTATTCCGAGAGCTCACAGATCCTAAGCGGAAGCCGGTGATGGGCGATGGAGAGGCAGCGGCAATCGCCCTCGTTTCAGTCATGGGTGGGACAGTGGCTAGCAATAACTTGAGGGATATCAAGGGGTATTGTGTTGACAACCGCATTCAGTTCATATGTTCCGACGACATTCTCTGTCTCGCAGTTCAGAGACGGGTGATTAACTCTAGGCGAGCGAGTTTGATGTGGGACACGATGAAGAAGAAACGTTTCGCGATACTGCCAAAATACGATTTCAGAGAGGCTCTGCGAAGGTTCGTAAACGCCGAGGATAGATGACTGTTCACGGTCAAAAACGCTGTCTGAAGATGGAATCCTGTTCCACAACAGGACTTGCAGGTCCCCGACTTGTGCGAAACCTTCGCCCGTTTTTTCACATTGGCATCATGATGTCCGAACAAGCCTAAGATCCCGAGCGATCTCCCGCCACGCCTCCGCAATGAAGTCCGTCATGTTTTCCACCGTGACGAACTTGTATGCTGACGTATCAACCGATTTCCGACCAAGATACTGCTTGTGCAGGAGGTGAGACCTTGCCCTCTCGATGTCGGAGGCTCGCACAATTCCGGGGATGTCGATAGCCTGCGCTTGTTCCAGCAGAGCCCAAACCTCGTGCCTCTCCGGGAAGGTCCTGTACAGTTCAAAATCCACTTCAACCGCTTCCCTGTGGAGAGCACTTCCTTGGCCCGAAATGAGTTCGTGTTCGTGCTCCAGCCGGAATGGAGTCCAAATCTCCACGTTGTGTTTGATGTCGGCAAGGACGTGCGCGCAGTATCCCAGGATAAAGTCAGGGTCATCAGAGCCCTTCATCAGTTCGTAGAATCTGAGCACGTTCTCTTTCCAGCCGGAATTGTCGGTGACCCACCCCCACCTCTCGTCGCCGACCGCGAGGTGAGACTCCTTCTTCATGTCACTCTCAAAGTCCGGCCTGAAGTGGACCGAATCGGGCGCGATGGAGCCCAGCAAGAACTGGCAAGGCTTCTTGATATGACTGGCGACGCGCAGGATGTGCTTGGCGATGCTTAAGTGCACCATTGGGAAAGGCATTGCTGACACCACCGTTGCGAGAGTCGTTTTCAGCCACCGCGCTAAATAGATCCGGTGCTACGCCAAGCCCTACCGTGCCGGCGATTCGTTGAGCACCCCTCCGAGCTACTTCGCCTGACGCTTCCTGAACCATTCTACGGTTCGGGCAAGCCCCTCTTTGAGAGATACCCTCGGAGCGCAATGCAACATTTGCTCCAGTTTCTCTATTGAGGCAACTGAGTGAACCAGATCTCCCTTCCTTGGCGGACGGTATTCCGGCCGCATGTTGGTTCGGAAAACCTCGTTCAGCAGCGCGACAAGCTCGTTGACCGAGTGCTCCTGCCCACAGCCGACATTGATGTTCTGCCCGGCAACCCCAGGTACATCCGCAGCGGCCAGGTTGGCTTCCACCACGTCATCGATATACACGAAATCCCTTGTCTGATTGCCATCACCGAAGATGACGGGGCTTACCCCATCGAGCATTGAGCAGATGAACTTGGGGATAACGGCTGCGTACTCGGAATTCGGGCTCTGCCTGGGTCCGTAGACGTTGAAGTAGCGTAGACAAACGGTCTCAAGTCCATAGACGTCGTTGTACATCTTGGCGTAGACCTCAGCAATGCACTCGGTTGCCGCATATGGGGATAGCGGTGTGGGTGTCATGTCTTCTTTCTTCGGAGACTCCGGGGAATCGCCGTAGACGGCGCTTGAACTCGCCAACACAACACGCCTGACGCCTCTCTCTTTAGCTGCTGACAAGACGCACAGCGTGCCGCTCACGTTGACATCGTTAGTCTCCAATGGATCTTCGACTGATTTCGGAACGGACACAAACGCTGCTTCGTGGAAGACGACGTCGGCATCCAAGAACGCCTGCGTGAGCAAGCGATGGTCCCTGATGTCACCATGCACGAACTCGATTCTCGATTCCAAACTCTCTAGGTTTTCGAGGGTTCCAGACGACAGATTGTCTATGACTGTGACCCTATTCCCATCCGAAACGAGACGGTGTACCAGGCTTGAGCCAATAAAGCCGGCACCACCCGTAACGACACACTTCCGCGCCAACCGAACCGACCGCCTTTCATCTCGCCACGCCCCCTCGTCGTCGAGGATGGCAATAGGCAAAGCGCCCTCGAAGAGATTCTAGAGCATAGGCATGCTGTCCTGCACGGTTGAGTCGCTGGCACTCGTTGGCTAGAAGGAGAGTACCGAAGAGACGCGAAAGCTCTCCGCATACGCGGTCGCCAGGGCGACCTGTCCCAATCGTGGCCGGTGGGGAGTGCGGAGGACTCCGTATGTACGTCGGGCGGTCATGAGGGTCAGGAGGGGAAGAGGGGTAGGAAAGGTAGGAAAGGTAGGAAAGGTAGGAAAGGAGAGCGAAGACTAGCGATGATTACGTTGGAAAGTCTCGCGTCGTTTCCCAAAGAGATTCTGCCGGAGATCTCAGAGACCCTGGGTGCGGACGATATCTCCCAACTTGTCGAGTGGCTTGCGCTTGAAGATGACAACGCCCGGTACAAGGCACTTCTCCTGCTCCAGTGCAGATCCTCATATGCGGACGACGTGTACCCGTATTGGGAGGCATTCGTTGCCAGACTGAAGAGCGACAACTCCTATCAGAGGTCCATAGGCCTCATGCTCATCGCCGACAACGCGAAGTGGGATACCGCCGGCAAGATGGAAGCAGCGCTTGACGACTACCTGGAACTTCTAGGCGATCCGAAGCCCATAACGGTGCGCGGGTGCATCCAAGGGTTGAGTAGGATAGCGTTGTACAAACCGGACCTCGGCCCGAGGATAGCAGATAGACTCGTGACGTTCGACCTCGCCGCCCAGAAGGAGACAATGCGAAAGTCCATACTCCTGGACATCGTGAACACGCTGATGGTCATAAGGACGAACAGCTCGTCGGACAAGATAGACGCGTTCATCCAAGGGGCCCTGTCGGGCGATATCCTTGATAGGAAAACAAAGCGGCAGATAGAAGCGCAGATGAGAACGCTCTAGCGAACCCAGAGGCATTGGGCTTGGCTTAATGTGACGTTTCCGCCCGCTACTCGCAGGATGGAAATGGTCGATTTGGTGAAGCCCAAGGGGGTGGGGTGGATGTCCAGAGGTAAGAGTCTCCGCCGCTTCGCAAAGGGCCCACTCATGGCTCTGGCGCTCATACTGCTCGTGCTGACGCTATCGTCGTGCGCCTCTACCCGGCGCGGATACGTGTCGAGCCTTTGGGATCTTGCCGATTCCGTCTGGGTTATCGTGCATCGGGTCGAGGCCGTTGCGGCCGAGATACACCAGAACCCCCAGCTGTGGCAGGACGACAGCTGGATCCAGCAGGCGGTTCACCTGTGCACGGACGTGATAACCGCTTCCGACGAGGTGGATGACCTCAAGCCCCCGTGGGATATGCAAGGGATCCATGATGCCGGAGTCAAGTTGCTGGGTGAGATGAGGTCATATGCCCAGAAGATGAGATTGTACTTCTCAACGGGCAGGGCGTCGTACCGCACAGAAGCAGTGAGGCATCTAAACGCAGCCACGCTAAGGGAGTCAGACGTGGAGAAAGCGGAAGCCAGACGACCGGTCTGGTACGTTGAACTCCCGATGCTGGGCCTCTTTGGCGCGGCCGTACCTTCGGTGTTCTATAGGATGTTCGTCAAGAACCCCCGCGTGAAGGGGCTATCGAAGGTTATCGTACTTCTAACATGCATGGCTATCACATTTGGAGTCAAGTACTACCTTTTCCGCCAAACCGGCGATGCGATTGCGGCCGTTCTGTATGAAGGTGCGCTGATATGGCTCTTCACAAAGCCGACACTAGAGACCATCTCGGGCCTGTTCCTCTTCGAGATTGGGCACTTGGTCCTCACTGTCCGGCAGCTGAATCTGGATGATGACCACTGGTTTGTCATTATCTTCGGCCTTACGATTTACTACATGATAAGGGTCGTCAGCGCCGTTCAGGAAAAGGAAGCGCCCGTGATCGAGTCGGAATGAGCCTCGCGATTTTGAGGAATGGATTCCGCAAATAGCTTGACGCCGGCATATTTCAGGAATATATTCCGCATAATGAACGGGGTGATTCCTGATGGAGATGATAGAACGCAAGAGGTATCTTGAATGGCTCATACGATGGCGTGAGCAGGACGTCATAAAGGTTGTCTCAGGCGTCCGCCGCTGCGGGAAGTCTACGATGCTTGAGATATACCGGGACTACCTCCTTAGGAACGGAGTGAAAGAGCGGCAGATCGTCGCGATCAACTTCGAGGATATCGAGTTCGAGCATTTGACCGACTACAGGCTCCTGTATGAGTATATAAGACCCCTGCTCCGGCCCGACGAGATGACCTATGTGTTCCTTGATGAGGTTCAGTACGTCGCAAACTTCGAAAGAGCCGTGGATAGCCTCTTTGTCAGGCGCAATGTGGATCTCTACATCACAGGGTCCAACGCATACTTCATGTCGGGTGAATTGGCCACTCTGTTGTCGGGCAGATACGTAGAACTCAGAATGCTGCCGCTGTCATTTAGGGAGTTCAGCTCCGCCCTCCGTGACCCCGAGCTGTCCAAGAGCCAACGCTTTCGTGCCTATCTTGAGCTGGGGTCCTTCCCGTACACCGCAAGATCCGGCCAGGGCGAACGGGAAGCGACGGAGTATCTCCGGGGCATCTACAACACGGTACTGCTCAAGGATGTCGTTGCCCGGCTGGGAATATCGGATGTGACCAGTTTGGAGAATGTCGCCAAGTTCCTGATGCACAACATAGGCAGCAAAGTCTCATCGACGAAGATCGCCAACACAATGAAGTCCATGGGGAGGGGCGTCGACCAGAAGACCGTCGATAGATACATACGGGGTCTGACCGACGCTATGCTTCTCTATGAAGCACGGCGGTTCAATATCAAAGGGAAGCAGCTTCTTGCCACCCAGAGCAAGTACTTCACCGTAGATATCGCTCTACGTAATACCATGGTTCCGACCAGTGAGAGCGATATAGGCCACGTACTCGAGAACATCGTGTATCTTGAGCTGTTGCGCCGCGGATATGAGGTGTTTGTCGGGGAGATGGGGGACGGAGAGGTGGATTTCGTGGCCGTTGCCCCGGACGAAACCACATACTATCAGGTAGCCGCCACGACTTTGGATGAGAGTATCCTTCGTCGCGAACTTGCACCGCTCCGGAAGATACCAGACAATCATCCGAAGCTTCTGCTGACGCTTGACGAGGTCTTTGGGGAAGCCAACTACGAGGGAATTCGGAAAATGAACGTCTTGGACTGGCTGCTTGAGAATGGGGAGTGAAGGTCACTCTATGTGCGCCCAGCGAGCCCCGAAGACCGCGGTGTTCGACTTCGACACCGACATAGACCCTGCTTCCCCGTTAGTGACCGACGTCACGCCGGCTGCGGATGGATCATATGTCGATGTTGCGTTCAGCAAGTACATGCTGGCATCTACTTTGACCGGCTCCACAATCACGGTCTCCAACAGGGTAGGCGGGGCGACCGGAGACACCGTTGAGGGCTCGATTTCTGCTGTGAACCCCGTCCTGGTTGGGGGAGTACAGCTCGCGTCGTCTGCCCGTTTCACGCCTGATGAGAAGTTCGAGGCCGGAGGAGAGTACGAGGTGTGGGTGAACGCGGTCGTCCAGAGCTACGCAGGTAGTCCGATGGCCGCTGCCGCTACTATGGCGCTGCTTGGCGGGATTGACCCGCTCCTCCTGGGAGTCTACCGGCAGGATGAGCATAATCCCTCCAGGTGGGTGTATGTCGTCGGCGTAGTCGACGTGAACGAGGGCACCGTCACGGTCTGGCTATCAGGGTTCAGCAGGTACGCGGTCATGGCCAAGGGTGTTGTGTTCTCCGACACAGCCACGCACTGGGCGCGCGAGAGCATCCAGACCCTGGCGGCACGCGATCTGGTGCACGGCGTGACCGAGACCACCTTTGAGCCCGACCGCCATATCACCCGGGCGGAACTTGCGAAGATGCTGGTGCTCATGAAGATGCGGAGTCCGGCAGACGACATTGCCTTCGAAGTGCCTCAAGTTCCCACGTTCGCGGATGTCGGGCCCGATACGTGGTACTTCCCATATGTCGAGACCGCCGCCGCCAACGGAATAGTCGAAGGCGAAAACGGACTCTTCAAGCCTACCGACCCGGTGACTCGGCAGGAGTTGGCCGCCATGGTCGTAAGGGCGATGGGTCTTCAGGAAAAGGCCGACCTGCTGAAAGACAGGAACCGGAAGTTCGACGACGCCGCGGAAGTCTCCCCGTCGGCCCACGGGTACCTGGGTCTGGCGCTGTTCAAAGGCCTCATCCGCGGCGTAACCGATACTACGCTCGAACCGCTGTCGAGCGCCACCAGGGCGCAGGCCGCGGCGGTGACACTTCGCGCAACGGAAAGGTTGGGGCTGGTGTCTACGCTGAAGGATATTGGTGGCGTGCTTCGCGTAAGCGACGTTGAGGGCAGGCACTTTGAGCTGGATACGCTTGTGGACGGCTCACCCGTCACGTACGTCCTGATCCCTGACGGCGGGATGGACGGAGTCATAGCGAAGAGGCTCGAGGGCCAGGTGGGCAAGCGTATCGACGTGAGTGGAGTGCTGGAGGACGGTGTCAGCATGTTCATGAGCGGGCCGGTCCTCAGAGTCCTGAACGTCATTCTTCCCGGGTGAGTCTTATGTGAGCCGTAAGAGTCTGTCGAGGTCTGGGTTTCCGTATTGCTTCCGGTGTTGGTTCCGACGTCGGTTCCGATGTTGCTCCCGGCGTTGGTTTCAGTGCCGATTTCGTATCGGTTTCGGCAGAAGTCTCGGCGATGGTTTCGATTGGTTGGGGGCAGCGGGGCTGCCCCCTTCCGATTGGGTTGATCCGGTTTCACTTCGTTGTCGCGTATCTGGGGCTTCCGTGTATACCTGCCGGTCTACCCTCAATTTCAGGGATTTAGGGCCGAGTGTACTCCGTCCGCAACGTAGACTAGCCCTGAGGATACTCGGAGACCAGCCTCACCCGATCCGTACGTCCGCGCAGCGCGGCAACGAGCTTCCTATCCAGCGTGTAGCATGTACAGCCGTAGGCTTCGGCCAGGGCCACGTAGGCCGCGTCGTATGCCGTGACTCCTGGGATGGATGACAGGGCGAGGATCGACCGTCCGAGCCGACCCGGTTCAGCGAAGAGGATGCCAAGACCCATGAAGGCATCCCAAGCCAGAACGGCGTCTTCTGGCGTAATCCGGCGTCTTCGTACTGCCATAGAAAGAGCATTCGCGAGTTCATGCTTGAGTAGCGGCGGGGCCATGAGAGCTGCCCGTTTCGCTTCGACATCCGCCATCAGCCTCTCAGACCCGGGACAGTCCTCCTCGTCAGGCAGGACCCATCCGGCCAGGACGCTCGCGTCAGGGACAACCAGCACCGGGCTACGTATCGCCACGGTCGATGCGCCCCCTGTCCAGCAATTCCTTTCGCGACTCCCGGATGAGCGCGGTCGCGCTGCCTTTCCGCGTCCGGGCGCGTATCTCGCGCAGTGTCGCTATAGCCCGGCTGCGTTCGTCAACTGTGTCGGCTTCTCCGTAGCCGCGGGTCGCCTCAGGGATCGGACTGAACGTCGCAGACGATGCGCGGTCCCTGGCGATTA
>CAZYFG010000039.1:13029-13357 GCA_964646835.1 uncultured Eubacteriales bacterium
TAGGACATCTCTCCGTTCCAAGGATGGAGAGCGTCCGTCATTCAGCACCCAGTCCTCCAAGTCGGCCTTGGAGAACCGCCACGTCCGGCCGATCTTGTGGGCAGGTATGATTCCCTGCCTGGCATAGGCCCTGATGGTGTAGGCTGACAGGCTCAGCATCTCGGCAGCTTGTTCAGGAGTCAAATAAGTGTCGCTCATGCTTGTGCCTCCTGAGGCGATAGTATCAGGCTGGCCAATACACAGCAATAGAGACAAACAAAGAACAACTTCATTTTCTGTGCAACGCCTTCTCGGCCCCCGGCACGAATTGCCGGACAGGCGCCGGGCT
>CAZYFG010000040.1:0-9955 GCA_964646835.1 uncultured Eubacteriales bacterium
CCTGACCTACAGGGAACACTTACCGTCAACACGGATGCGGGCAACGTTACAATCCCATCCAATATGCTGACCGGTGCTGAGGGCCTAGATGGTGCTAAGGCGCAGATCAGTATCGGCCAAGGCGACAGGTCGGCCTTGCCCGACGATGTCAGAGACGCCATAGGCGATAAACCGCTCATCCAGCTCACGCTGTCCGTCGACGGAAAGGAGACCAGCTGGAGCAACCCCGGCGCGCCCGTGACCGTATCCATCCCCTATACCCCGACTGCCGAGGAACTAGCAAACCCCGAAGGCATCGTCGTGTGGTACATCGACGGTTCCGGCAATGTGGTCACTATACCCAATGGACGATATGATCCTGAAACAGGGATGGTTACCTTCACCACCACACACTTCAGCGATTTCGCAGTGGTGTACAGCCCGGTGAGCTTTAACGATGTGGCGGCGGACGCATGGTACCACAAGGCGGTAAGCTTCATCGCGGCCAGAGGCATAACAAGCGGAACGGGCGACGGTAACTACAGCCCTGAAGCGAAGCTGACGAGGGGCGACTTCATGGTTCTCCTCATGAGGGCTTACGGCATAGCGCCGGATACGAGCCCGACGGACAATTTCGCAGATGCCGGCGACACCTACTACACCGGCTACCTCGCTGCGGCAAAGAGTCTCGGGATATCACAAGGGGTAGGGGACAACATGTACGCGCCGGGTAAAGAGATCACCCGGCAGGAGATGTTCACTCTCTTGTACAACACCCTCAAGATCATCGGCAGGCTTTCGCAAGGCGATTCGGGTAAGACCCTACTCGACTTCTCCGACGCCTCGGAGATCGCTTCTTGGGCGGAAGAAGCTATATCCTATCTCGTCGAGACCGGCATAGTCGCCGGCTCAGACGGCGGGCTCACTCCGGCCGGCACAACGACCCGCGCTGAGATGGCGCAGGTGCTTTACAACCTGCTGGGGAAGTAACGAACAACTGAATACCCAGAACTGAATACCCGGAACCGAATCCCAGAGCTGAATACCGAGAACCCGGGTACCGAGAGTCCAAGCGAGGCATTGTCAGAGCGACAATGCCTCGTCTGGCCATATGACCTTACAATAGTTGAGAGGAACGAAAGGGTTGGCCCTCGTAGACTACAGGGGGGCGAATGAACTTAGGAGAGTGTCGGTACTTTCGGTTCCGAACGAAAGCGAGATGTGGTGGCGCCATGTCGACTATCTCAGGAGATAGCGGGCTGTATTTGTATCACTACTATGAACGGCGAAACGGCCCGTTCTTGAGTCTCTCAGACTTATCCGATGAGGAGGCCAAGCGGGTTCACGATGCGCTGAAAGAGGACGGCAATATCTACGCGAGACGTGATTCGGACGGGCGGTATATGTTCTATCGTCGCATGATAGAACGCAGAATACGGACGATGTTTGTGGACAAGGGTGGGAAACCGGCAAGACAAACGCCTCACTACATGATTGTCGGAGAATGCGACTATTGTAGGTCATGGTACAGAGAACCAAGGTTCATAAGGATTCCAATCGAAGAGGTTGATTTGGACACAGTCTCATTTACGTACGGCGATTCATTCCCCACATTTGACCCGACTCACGGAGATACTGCGGAGTACAGGCAGAACGTATATACCTTCGACGAAATCAAAGAGATCATACGGAAATACGGGTGGCCCAAGCATGTGGCCTGTGATGAAGACGTACCGTACTGGCAACCGCGATATGTCGAGGCTCAGTTGTGGAGCGATGTTCCCCCCGGCAAGTTCGAACCCGAATGCGTCGTCCTGATGACCCGGAACTATCTAGCAGAAATTGTAGGCAAGTTGGCACCTATCTGGCACTCTCTGCCGTGAAGGAGGAAGTCGAGATACAGAAAATGTAAATCCGTCTCTGTCTGTCCCACACTCTGTGCCGGGAGCCCACGAAGCATGGTACGCAAGATGTAGGTAAGCCTGCGCCCGTCCGGCACTTTTTGCCGGTCGTGGGGGAACCAAAGCGCCGAGAGGATACTGGCGCCCAAGGTGGAACTAACGGGTGTGCGGAAACTGGTGTGCAAGCGCTAGGCTGAAGGCAGGTGGTAGGATATGCGTCCAGAGCAAATCGCGTTTGCCGATGGGATGCCGGTCAAGGTGTTTGTGAGGCAGGTTGAGCAGTATCCCTACCACTGGCACGACACCCTGGAGATAATGCAGGTGCTGAACGGTGAGGTCAATATCAGCCTGGGCGATCATGACCTTGTAATGCGGAGGAACGATGTGGCCGTCACAAACATCGGGGAGATCCACCGCATCACCGATGGCGGAATCGATAACATGCTCCTCATCATTCACATCGATGGCGATTTCTGCCGGAGCGTCCTCCCCGAGCACAAGTACCTCTTCATCTACTGCTGCTCAGCCTATCACGAAGCCGAGGTGCCCGGGAAGTACAAAGTACTGAAAGAGCACATAGCCCGGCTGATCCAAGGTCTTGGCGAAAGAGCTCCCGGAGAGCGTGAGAACAACGTCCACGGCGTTCTCACGTCCATGCTGTCGTATCTCACTTACAACTTCGACCTCCTGCGCTGGGGATTCGGGACGACGCCCCTGGACGACAAACGAGTGGACAGGTTGGGGAGAATCGCCGAACGCATGAGATGCGATCCCAGCGTGAAGCCGGGGTTGAAAGCGCTGGCTGCCGAGGCCGGCGTTACGCTTCAGCACCTGAGCTATGACATCAAGAACAGATTCGGCCTAACGTTTCAGGAACTACTCTATTACGGAAAGTGCGAAGAGGCTGCCAAATTGCTCTTGAGCACCGACCGGCGGATAGTTGACATCGCGCTGGAGTGTGGGTTTTCAGATGTGAAATACCTGATCAAGCACTTCAAACAGTATTTTCAGTGTACCCCATCCGAGTTCAGGAAAACGCATCGGGGAGACCCTGAGACTTTGTCCTCCCAGGCGAGGTACAAGGAGATCCCGCTTTCCTATGCCCGCCGGCGCGTGGGATCAGGGGATTCGTGACGATTGACGGAGAAGAAGGCCCAGGCGTAGAGGCGACGCAGCGAGGAGGTGCTTTCGTGGCCAGAAAAGGGCGGTACAACACAGGAAGCCTCTATTTGTCGGGCCGGATGACCAGGGCTTTAGAAGCGATCCTTGACCACCCCCTAACGATTATTGAGGCGCCTCTTGGCTACGGAAAAACAACCTCAGTGAGAGAGTATCTACGAAACGCCGGGGTTGATGTGCTGTGGCAGAGGGTCTACGACGACTCGACCGCCGGCTTCTGGGCTGGCTTTGCCGGCCTGTTCGGCGAAGGATTTCGTATTTCGCCAGGGTCTGTAAGTAGTTTGGACTGGGGCAGGCTTCTTCTATCGGAGCGCGATACCAAAGCCCTGTGTTCAACTCGGTAGCAATATCATGCTTCCTCAGTGCTGAGGCGACTTGTAATCCAGAGCATCATGGAATCGATAGAGGTGATCGAGGATACCGACATGCTTTATCCCAAGCTGCTTTGCCCGCTCCAGGTATAGGTCAAGCCAACACTCAGAGTACTCCCCCTCCGCCAGTCTCTTGTCCAACCGGGACATTAACGACTCCATCCACCCATACGTATAGGCTTTATCCTCCATGAAGAATTCCAAAGCGCTTGCAGTGCGGCCAACCCAATTCGCCGAATAAGGTCCTTCCTCCAAATGAACGTGGTAGTCTACGTTCATCCAGGCACCTCCTTCCGCTGGGTTGGGTTCACATGGTGCCTTATCCTACCAGTGTATGACGTGTGTCCCAGGAGGCGTGATTGCGGAAACCCGCGAAAGTGGTCAAAAAGCCCACAACTCAAGCAGCCCCGGAGACACCTGTCCGGGGCTGCCTACCTTGCTCGCTACCAATATCTACCGGTCCTATAGGGACGGCTTGACCGGAGGCGTCAAGCCGCCAACTTCTAGCTCTGTCCGCAGGCCGCCTTGAACTCGGTCCAGATCTTGGCGTGGGCTTCCTCTGCCTCGGCTCCAACTGCCTGGATCATCTCCATATCCTCGTTGAAGCCCTCAGGCAGCGTCAGGAAGTCCCTGTAGTCGGGGCTGATGAGATTGTCGGCTTCCTTGTTGGTGCAGTAATACCCCAGCCATTCGAAGCACTCCGCAGAGACTTCCGGGTCAAGGATGAAGTTGATGAACTTATGGGCAGCGTCGGGGTGGGGCGCCTTTGACGGGATGAAGTTGGCCATAATGCCGAACCCGATGCCCTCTTTAGGGAACACGACCTTGAGGTCCGGGTTTGCCAGCTTCGCCATGGTTACCTGGGAAGTGTACATGACCGCGACGTCAATCTCGCCCGAAAGCAGGTCATCCTGGAGGTTGTCGTCTTTGATGACTCTGATGTTAGGCGCGAGCCCCATGAGCTTCCGGCCGGCGGCGTTTATGACTTCCAGGTTCTCAGTGTTGTAACTCTCGCCAAGCACTTTGAGGGCCATCCCGTTGATTACCCTGTAGTTGGCTATGGTGCCTACGCTGTCCTTCAGGGACTCGTCCCACAGGTCCTCGTAGCCGGTGATCTCCTTCTGCACGGCGTCCGGGTTGTAGACGATGGTCTGGACACCGGCGCCGTAGGGCACAGTGTACTCATCGTTCGGGTCGTAGAACTGGCCCTGATAGATGGGATTGATATTGTCGAAATTCGGTATCTTGGAAAGGTCCAGCTTCTGCGCCAGGCCCTTCTCAATGACGGGTTCAATAATGTAGTCGTCGGCGATGACCACGTCATAGTCGCCCCCGCCGGCCGCCTCAAGCTTGGCCAGCATTGTCTCGTCATAGTCGAAACTGCTGTAGTTCACCTTGATGCCGGTCTCGGCCTCAAATCGCGCGAGCACCTCTTCAGGAAACATGCCTTCCCACGTGAATAGGTTCAGTTCCTTGTCGCCTGTCTCCGCAACCGGTCCCGGCTCAGGCTTCTTGCACGCCGTAGCCAGGCTAAGGAGCAAGGCCAATACTACCGCGAATCCCAGAAGCTTCTTCATTCCTAATCCTCCTCTCCGTTCTTCGGACGTTCTTCTTTGCGAACCAGGCAGACAGGAGAACGATCAGCATTGTGCTTCCGAACATGAGGGTGCACAATGCGTTTATCTTGGGCGTAACCCCTGTCTTTAGCTGGGTATAGATTTTGAGCGGGAGCGTGTTCGTGTTTACCCCCGTGACAAAAACGCTTATCACGACATCATCCAGGCTCATGGCAAAAGCCAGAAGGACGCCGGACATTATGGCCGGCAGGATGAGCGGAAGCGTGATGTCCCAAAATACATTCCATTCGGTGGCTCCCAAATCCTTGGCTGCCTCCGCGTAACTCTTGTCGATCCCCACCAGCCGGGCTTTGACCAGCATATAGACGTATGGAATACAGAATGATGTGTGGGCGACCGTCAGCGTGATCATGCCGAGAGGGAGCCTGATGAGGGAGAAGTACACCAGGAAAACCATCCCCAGGATGATCTCGGGGATCATGATGGGCAGCGTGGACAGATACTCGATGACGCCCTTGCTCCGGAGGTTGGCTTTGGGCATCCCGACCGCGGCCAGAGTGCCTATGACTGCAGCAGAAAGACTGCTCACGGTGGCCAGGACCAGACTGTTGGTCATGGCCTCCATGATGTCCCTGTCGCGGAACAGGTCCCGGTACCACCTGAGGGACCAGCCGCCCCAAACGGAACTGATCCTGCTCTCGTTGAAGGAATAGATGATGACAAGCAGGATGGGGACGTACATCACAGCCAGGATGATGCCCAGGTACACTGAGGGGATCCTGTTCCTCTTCTTCATACCAGTCCCTCCAGGTCCTTGACGCCGGACACCTTGCGGTAGAGGGCGATCATGATGCTGGTGAGGACCATCAGGACTACGGCGAGGGCGGCAGCAAAAGGCCAGTTGCGGGCTTTCATGAGCTGTTCCTGGATAAGATTGCCCACCAGGACGACCTTGTTGCCGCCGAGGATGTCGGCGATGAAAAAGAGGCCCATGGATGGGATGAAAGTGAGCACGACACCTGAGAGGAGTCCGGGCAGGGTGAGTTTGAACGATACCGTCGTGAAAGCTTGCCACGGCGTAGCGCCCAGGTCCCGCGCGGCCTCCACCAGCTGCCAGTCCAGTTTTTCGGCGCTGGAGTACACAGCGAAGATCATGAAAGGTACCAGGGCGTAGATCATGCCTACCACTACGGAAGAATAGGTGTATAGAAGCTTGAGAGGACTGTCAGTGAGACCGGTCGCCATAAGGACCTTGTCCAGCGTCCCGTTGGCCCTGAAAATGATGATCCACCCGTAGAGGCGAATGAGGGAGCTGGTCCAGAACGGGATCATGAGGAGGAGCATCATACGACGCTTCCACTCGGCCGAAAGACGTGCCATGAAATACCCAAAGGGATAGCCGACGAGGGCAACGAACAACGTGGTGAAACCCGCAAGCTTCAGCGACTCGTAGAAAGTCTTAAGGTAAATCGGCTCCAGGATGTTTAGGTAGTTCGCCCATGTGAACTCCTTGAGGACTCCCCAAGTTTCGGCGCGCCTGAGGAAACTCAGGATGATCATGTAGACAAGCGGCCCTACCACAAACATGAGCGTGAAGACGTAGATGGGCAAGACCGAAACAACCGAAGCGTCCATCCGTCGCCCGGGTGCCTTCCGACGCTCGGGCTCTGTCCCGGGCCCTCGTATCGGGGGAACGGGCGCCCTCTCCGTCATAGGTTTTCCTCCAGGTCGACGAGGACCGCTTGGTCCGGAAGCCACGTGACCAGCACGTTGTCGCCCGGGCGCAGGGGAGAGTCTATCCCGTGCCTCGTGGACACGAGCTCCCGGCCGTCAGCCAGGGAGACGATGATCTGCAGCACGCCTCCGGCGTAGTTCTTTTCCTTGACTACGGCCCTGAGTCCGGTTTCCGGACCGGCATCTCCGGTAGCCAGACTGACCAACTCCCGGCGGACGGCGATGGTTATGCTTTGCCCTTCCGTCACGCAGGCTCCTCGCGCGCTCACCGTGCCCGCGCCGTCTTGGTTCTCGAAGCGGATGAGTCCATCACATGCGCTCCTCACTATCCCCGAGACTATGTTGGCTGATCCCACAAACTGCGCGACGTAGCTCGTCTTCGGGTGGTCATAGACCTCCGCGGGAGTCCCGATTTGCTCAAACCTTCCGCCTCGCATGACGGCGATCCGGTCGGACATGTTCAGCGCTTCTTCTTGGTCATGGGTGATGTAGATGAATGTGACGCCCAACCGCTTCTGGAGTCTCTTGAGTTCGATCTGCATCTGGTGCCTGAGCTGCAGGTCCAGCGCTCCGAGAGGCTCATCCAAGAGGAGGACCGCCGGCTGGTTCACGATGGCCCTGGCGATGGCCACGCGCTGCCTCTGGCCTCCGGACAGCTCGTCGGGCATGCGCTTCTCGTACCCGCTCAGCTGAATGAGGTCCAAGGCTTCCTTCACGGTCTTCTGTATGGTCTTCTTATCTACCCGCTTAAGCTTCAGGCTGTAGCCGATGTTGGCTTCGACATTCATGTGGGGGAACAGGGCGTAGTTCTGAAATACGGTGTTCACGTTGCGCTTATTGGGCTCATAGCCGGTCACGTCTTCGCCTGCTATGAACACTTGGCCGCTGTCGGGAGTCTCCAACCCGGCTATGATGCGAAGGGTGGTCGTCTTTCCGCAGCCTGAGGGCCCCAAGAGAGTGATGAACTCACCTCTTTGAACGCTCAGGTCGATCCCTTCCAGGACCCGAGTATCGCCGAAGCTCTTCACAATCTGACGGAGCTCTAGGATGACTTCGCTCATTCCGCCGGTTGCACGCTCTTCTCATCTATAGTCGTCTGGGGACACGCTGCCCTCATTATATCGTAACCCGTACTTTTCAAGCATTGGCTACGTGCAAGTCGTGTTATTGGGTGTCGCCCGCTGCAGATTCGTGACCGTAGCCCAATCCCGATTGTGTCTCCAGAATACAAAAAGCCCTGCATTGGCCAGTCCATTATGGGCCAATACCGTTGTCCTTGTTGCCTGCGTATGCTAAGATGATATGGATAGTATTCACAAGTACAATCTTATCAAAAACCTCTAACAGAGGGATGGGGAACCATGAGACTCGGAGTCCGGAGGCTTGTTTACACTGCTGTTCTTGCCGCATTGGCCGTTGCTCTCCAACTCGGTACACTTCCACAGGCAATCACCGGTCCTGCCATCAACGCCATTTTGTATGTCACGTCGATGTCTGTGGGTCCGTTGGGTGGCGTCATTGTCGGACTGATAACGCCATGGGTGGCTTTGATGACGGGGATCATGAAGCTGGCGCCCGCAGTCCCGGTGATCATGGCCGGAAATGCGTCCCTGGCCCTCGTCTCGGGTTATCTGGGCAGGTGGAACAAGTACGCCGGTTTGGTTGTCGCCGCCGTGGTCAAGTGGGCAGTGATGACCCTGGGCATCAAATACCTCTTGTCGGCCGGCACTAAGATCCCGCCTGCGGCCTATGCCTCGCTCACCGTCACCCAGCTGTTCACGGCCTTAGGCGGCGCGGTCGTTGCCGCGGTAGTCCTTCAAGCCTTGGCGAGGTTCAAATATGGTCAGGTCGACTCCTGAGCCCCGTGTGCTGTTTGAGGTGGCCATCTCCCGGGGGGAGTTCGCCAGGATAGGCGAGGAGACCTCCGGCCTGAAGCGGAGCCTCCTGGGAATCGGATTTCCCGCGGAAGCGTCACGGCGCGCGCTCATCGCCGCCTACGAGCTGGGCATGAACATCATCATCCACGCTAAGACCGGTCTTCTCCGTCTTATCTGGAAGGACGGGAAGGTGGAGATAACCGCTCAAGACGCGGGCCCGGGTATCCCGGATATTCCCCTGGCAATGAAAGAAGGGTATTCCACCGCCCCCGAGCACATCCGTGAGATGGGCTACGGGGCGGGGATGGGGCTCCCCAACGCCAGAAAGGCCTCGGACGAGTTCCATATCGAGTCGGAGGTAGGCAGGGGCACTACGATCGTCTGCACCGTGAGCCCCGGTCCAAACGACCTCCAGGCAGCAAGCTATTTCCACTCGGTTCGCCTTGATGCGACCCGGTGCAAGGGGTGCACCAATTGCATCAAAGGCTGCCCTACGGAAGCGATACGGGTGAGAGACGGCAAGGCATTCATCCTGGAAGACCGGTGCATCGACTGCGGCGAATGCATAAGGCGCTGTCCCAACACGGCAAAGATGGCCGTGAGCGACCCTTGGGAAGCGCTTTCAACTCTCGACTACAAGATAGCCTTAGTGCCGCCTTCGTTCTACGGGGTCTTTGCCGACATGACTCCCGGTGAGATACGGGCTGCCCTCCTCGCGCCCGGAGGTTTTGATGAAGTGTTTGACGTGTCGGTGGCGGCGGACCTCTCTTCGGAGATCATGAGGGAATACATAAAGAAGAGGGCCGGCCAAGGCCCGTTCATCTCTCCGGCGTGCCCGGCGGTCCTCCGTCTCATTCAAGTGAAATATCCGTCGCTGCTGGACAGGGTCATACCGTGCGAAGCTCCTATGGAAGTGGCCGCCTTTCTGGCGAAGACGAAAATTGGGAGGCCCACCCCGGTGAGGAACCCCTCCACGGTGTTCATCTCTCCTTGCCCCGCCAAGATTACCGCCTCCCGGCAACCTGTGGGGCGGGGGCGCTCGCTGGTCGACGCTTCTGTGTCCGCGTCCGAGGCCTTTCTGTGGGTGCGCGACCATAAAGGGAGCGCTCTCCCGGAAGGAGTCTCGCCGTTCCCAACCTCGTCGGGCCTCGGAGTCGGATGGGGGCGTTCGGGAGGAGAAATGGCGGCGGTGGGTCTCTTGGGGCTCGCGGTTGACGGGATAGCGCACGTCCCTGCGGTTTTGGATGAAATCGAGAACGGGAGCCTGGACGGCCAGGTGGAGTTCGTTGAAATGCAAGCCTGCACAGGGGGATGTGTCGGCGGATGCCTGCAGACAG
>CAZYFG010000040.1:9965-13234 GCA_964646835.1 uncultured Eubacteriales bacterium
ACCCCTTCGCCTCCAGGATGAGGCTCAGGCAGCTCGCCATGAGTCAACGCGATGCGCGGCCTCATCCCATGACCGGGGAGATAGATACGGGCCGGCCTGAGCTTTGGTTCAGTCTCGACCTACTACCCCGGCCAATCTTCCGTCTGGACGCCGACCCACGGAAGGCAGAAGCCAAACTCGCGGAGCTCAAGTCCATCGAGCTCGGCCTGCCGGGTCTCGATTGCGGCGCCTGCGGAGCACCCACTTGCCGGGCTCTGGCGGAAGACATCGTGCTCGGGCGGGGTTCCGAGTGGGACTGCACGTTCAAACTCAGGGAGCGGTTGGGGGAACTGGCCGAAGAAGTGGTGTCCCTGGCGGCGAAGCGCCCTCCTGCCATGGCGGACCCGGGCGGTCGGCCGGAGGCCGACTCAGTCTCAAAGAAGGAGCAGGTATAGATGCGCGTTGAGGATCTCGTTTCGAAACTGGACTTGACTGTGAAGTCGATCTCCAAAGCCGGAAGTGCCAGGGAAGTGGCCGGAGGATTTGTGGGAGACGTCCTTTCCCACGTCATGGCCAATGTGCGTCCCAATGACGTTTGGGTGACCGTTCAGACCCACGAGAACGTTGTCGCCGTGGCCATGCTCGTGGACGCTGCTTGCGTTGTGGTGTGTCAGCGAGAGTTGCCTCCCGAAACGTGCCGCAGGGCGCAGTCTGAGGGAGTCACTCTTCTGTGGTCCGAACGGGGAGCTTTTGAGGTTGCGGGAAGGCTGTACGGCCTTCTCAACCCTTCAGCCAAAAGCTCCGCCGGCGTTTCTACACCAAAGTGAGGCGGAAGGAGGGATATCGTGGCAGAGAACCATGAGGAAAAGAAGTGCGAGTGCCGGGAGGCCTATGAGGATATCGACCGCATGGCCGAAGAGCACCGCGGGGACCCGGGATCTCTAATCCAGGTCCTGCACTACGCGCAGGAACGTCTGGGATACGTCCCTAGGGACGTCCAGGTGCGCGTAGCTGAGAAACTGGGCGTGTCGCTGTCCGATGTGTACGGGGTTATCACTTTCTACTCGTTCTTCAGAGAGAGACCGAGGGGTAAGTACACCGTGTCATCGTGTCAGGGTACGGCGTGCTATGTAAGAGGAGCTCCGGAAGTCCTGGCGAGGTTCGAGAAAGAGCTGGGGATCAAGGCAGGGGACTCCACGCCTGACGGGTTGTTCTCGCTGGAGGTCGTCAGGTGTCTCGGCGCCTGCGGGCTGGCTCCGGTAGTAACCGTGAACAAGGACACCTACGGCAGAGTCACGGAAGACAAGGTCCCGTCAATTCTGAATCTGTATCGAAAAAACGCGGAGCGTGAAGACATATCGGCCGGCGGCTGAGCCGCACGGGGACACGGAAACATGGCGGCAGACAAGAATGAGGTCCAAGGGGTGAGCGCAAATGGTGGATATCTCCCTGCACTTGCTTGACCTCATGCAGAACAGCGCTCATGCGGGAGCGACACGTGTTTCCGTGAGGGTTCTGGAGGACAGGGAGGAAGACACGCTTACCGTCACGGTGGAAGACAACGGCAAAGGCATGGATGAGGATGAGAAGCGATTGGCCCTGGACCCTTTCTATACCACCCAGAGCGGTAAGAAGGTAGGATTGGGTCTTCCCTTTGCCGTGCAGGCCGCCAGGATGTCCGGCGGGGACGTGAGGATCGAGTCGACACCGGTCTCGGGTACGAGAGTCGAGATCACGTTTTCCCTGTCGCATGTTGATAGACAGCCCTTGGGGGATATCACGGCCACACTGGTCGCGTTCATGGCCGGCAATCCGGGGACAGAGGTCTCACTGGAGTATGCCGGGCCGGAAGGCGCGTTCAGTACGGCAAGTTCGCGATTGGTCCCCGAAGAGGAAAGAGAGACCCTAGGCCAGATTGCCTTGCTGAGCTTAGTTGAGAAGAGACTCCGGGCCGGTCTGGCACGAGCCGGTTTCCGGCCCGACGGAGGAGGCGTTATTGGTTGAAGTCCATAGAGGATCTTGAGCGACTCAAAGAGCAGGCTCTCGCGGACATGAGAGTCCGGTCTTCCTCTGGGTCGGCGCGCGTGACCGTAGGCATGGGCACGTGCGGCATCGCGGCGGGAGCGCGAGAGACCATGCTCGCCATCATCGATGAACTGAAGAAGAGGCAGAAGATGGATGTCACCCTGACAGAGACCGGGTGCATCGGGCTGTGCGTCAGAGAACCTATCGTAGAGGTCCAAATCCCCGGAGAACCCAAGGTCGTTTACGGCAATGTCGATGCCTCCAGGGCGAGGCAGATAGTCCTTTCGCACCTGGTGAACCGCAAGGTCATCGACGACTGGGTTATCAACATCCGGAAAGAGGATGAGTAGAGAGGAGAGGCCCAATGGAGTTTTACCGTAGTCACATCCTAGTGTGTTCAGGAACCGGATGCCAGGCCTCGGGCAGCCTTCCTCTCAAAGAAGCGCTGGAGCAGGAGATAGTAAGCAGAGGTCTGGATAAGGAAGTAAAGGTCATACCCACAGGTTGCTTCGGTTTTTGCCGCTTTGGACCCAACATGATGGTGTATCCCGAGGGAGTCTTCTACTGCGGAGTCCAGCGTGAAGACGTCGCCGAGCTGGTGGAAGAGCACCTGGTGAAAGGCCGTGTCCTTGAGCGGCTTCTCTACCGGGAACCTGAGACCAAGACATCGGTAGTTGACTTCGAGGACATACCGTTCTTCAAGAAGCAGACCAGGATAGTGCTGGAGAACTGCGGCATCATAGACCCCGAGTCCATTGAGGAGTACATCGCGCGGGACGGCTACTTTGCCCTGGCAAAAGTCCTAAAGATGAAGCCTCAGGAAGTCATAGACCTGGTGAAGAAGTCAGGTCTCAGAGGACGGGGCGGCGCAGGTTTTCCCACCGGACTCAAGTGGGAGTTCACCGCCAAGGCCGAAGGATCGCCCAAGTACGTCTTGTGCAATGCCGATGAAGGCGACCCCGGAGCATTCATGGACAGGTCCACCATTGAGGGTGACCCCCACAGAGTGCTGGAAGGGATGGCCATCGCGGGTTACGCGGTAGGCGCGTCCCGCGGGTTCATCTACATCAGAGCCGAGTACCCGCTGGCGGTCGAGCGTCTGTTCGGAGCCATCGACCAGGCCCGGGAGAAGGGTCTCTTGGGCAAGAACATACTGAACAGCGGGTTTGACTTCGACATCGAAGTCCGTCTCGGCGCGGGCGCCTTCGTGTGCGGCGAGGAGACGGCACTCATGAACTCGGTTATGGGCAAGCGAGGCGAACCCA
>CAZYFG010000041.1:0-1899 GCA_964646835.1 uncultured Eubacteriales bacterium
TCCCCGGCAAACTCATTCACGCGCCTCACGAAAGCCCTGACCTCGCCTTCGGAGAAGGCGTTGGAGAGGCTGAGCACGGGGCTTCTGTGGGGCACGGACCGAAAGGCGGGCGACACTTCGCCTCCCACACGCTGGGTAGGCGAGTCAGGCGTGACCAACGAGGGAAACCGGCGCTCCAAGTCCTCAAGCTCTCGATAGAGCTTGTCATGCACGCTGTCAGGTACGGTGGGCGCGTCAAGCACGTAGTAGCGATACTGGTGTTCTCGGATCTCGCGCCTGAGCCACGTCACGCGCTCACGGGCTTCATTCTCCGTCACGTTGCCCATGAAAGCCACCTCTCTCGCTCCGGGCAGTTTCTCCCTCTCCACCCGGTCAGGCTACCCGTTTTCTTGCTTAATCTTCCCAGGTCCTGACGTCAAGAAGCTCCCTGGGTATTTCCGACACGAACCTCGAAACCCTGGCCCTCCCGAGCCCCATGCTCATTTCTCTCGACCATGAAAATGTCATGTACAAAAGACGCTTGGCCCGGGTCATACCGACATACAGGAGCCGGCGCTCCTCCTCGACTTGGTACTCGTCGTCTATAGACCGGATGTGAGGCAGGAGTCCTTCTTCCATCCCTACCAGAAAGACGGCTTCAAACTCCAGTCCTTTGGCCGAATGGAGCGTCCCCATCACGCAGGCCTCTTTGGTCTCGTCATAGGTGTCCTGGTCGGACACCAGCGCGTACTGCTCGAGATACTCCTCCAGGCTGCCACCGGCTTCGGCAAAGATTCGTACGGAAGCGATGAGCTCCCGGAGGTCTTCCACCCTCTCCTCGCTCTCCCGAGTACCTTGAGCCTCCAGGTGAGACATGTAACCAGTCACTTCCAGCACATCTCTGAGCGTGATGTGGGGAGGCTGATCCTGCGCTTTCTCGGCGATGTCGCCGATTGCGTTTCCCAACAAGGCGGCCGCCTTTCTCTGGGGTCCGTTGAGCCCCTTTATGTCGTCAGCCGACGAAAGAGCCCGGACTAAGTCTACCCCTTCGAGAGCCGCGTGTTCGATCATCTTTCTCACGGCGGCAGGTCCCAGCCCCCGCGGCGGTTCGTTGACAATACGCTCAAAGGAAACAACGTCTCTCGGGTTCTGGATGAGCCTCAAGTAGCTGACCGCATCCCTCACGTGCTTCCTGTCGTAGAACCTCCTCCCCGACAGGACGGCATAAGGAATGCCTCTCTCCACGAAGGCCTCTTCAAGCGTTCTTGACTGGGCGTTTGTACGGTACAGGATGGCGACGGAACCGAGGGGAACACCCTGGACGGCCAGGTTTTCGATCTCACCCGCCACAAAACGGGCTTCGTCCTCACCGCTTTGTGCGGCATACAAGATGATAGGTTGTCCACCCTCTTGAGCGGTCCAGAGACGCTTGTCCTTCCGCCGGATGTTGTTGCGCACGACGTTGAAGGCTCCATCGAGGATTATCTGTGTTGACCTGTAGTTCTGTTCAAGCTTCACGACGCGGCACTCGGGATAGTCATTCTCAAACTCCAGTATGTTGCGGATGTCCGCTCCCCGGAAGGTATAGATGCTCTGGTCATCGTCTCCGACAACCGCGATGTTGTGGTGGGCGGCAGCCAAGAGTTTCGTGAGCTCGTATTGGGCCCTGTTGGTGTCCTGGTACTCGTCCACGAGGATGTAGGCGAACTTCCGCTGGTACTTGGCGAGCACTTCCGGATGATCGCGGAACATCATGACGGTCTCCATGATAAGGTCGTCAAAATCCATCCCGTCGGCCTCTCTGAGCATCTTCTGGTAGAGCTCGTAGGCTTGGTGAACCTTGGTCTCATAGAAGGTGAGGGCATTCTCCTTGTACTCGGAAGGTCCCATGAGGTTGTCCTTGGCCGCGGAAATCGCCTT